>DASUOZ010000113.1:0-3582 GCA_036276375.1 Pyrinomonadaceae bacterium
GCCGCCGCCGATGTTGGCGCTGCCGAGAACCGTTACCTGGTTGTTGGCGAGCACCACATTGGTGAGCGTCAGTACGTTGCCCTTCTCACCGCCGATGATGCCGCCGCCGCCCAGGGCCGTGCCCCCTCCCGCTGACGTACCGTCTCGGCCGCCGACCATCGTAAAGCCTGAAAAGTTGTAGATCAGGTTCAGCGTGAACGGCTCGTTCATACACATCACGCGGTCGCCGTCGTTCGCTGGTCCGGTTCCGGTTTGCCGGATGATCGTGGTCGCGGCGCCCGCGCCAACGATCGACATGGTCGCGTTCGCTCCAAGATCTCCGACGGCGTTGCCGTCGCAACCGCCGGCGCTCGAGCCGTTGGTGGACAGGATGTAAGTGTTCGCCGGCAGACTGATCGTGGTGTTGTTGTTTTGCGGAAGATTGGCGAATTGAAGAGCGCCACGCAAACTACAGTCATTCAGGGCAGCCGTACACGCGGACGCCGCTGCCAACGAACCGCCGGAAGGATCGTCAGTTCTATCAACCGTAATCGTGGTGTTCGGAGCATTCGGAACGATGTCCACCTCGATGCTCGAAGAGTCGAGCACAAGCACATCGGTCACACCGTTGAGCTTTCGGGGAAGAGTCATTACTGCAACCGGCGTACTCTCCACGTCGAGGGTAACTTTTGCCGTGTCGTCAGAAACTAAAAGTGCCTGGTCAGGCGCGGGGGCCGGTTCATTCTCACTGAGGGGACGCAGGATCTCGAGCTTCGACTGCGCCTGTCCCACGAGCATAATTTCATCCATCTCGCGATGCGCAAGATTTGTCCGCAGCAACGGCTTCGGCAAATCAGCACTCAGATTGCTCCCCAGGATCTGCTTGGTTTCTTTCCAACCGCCGGCTTGTGCGGGTCTCCAACTCGGCAGAGACTCGATGTCGACCTTACCGGATCTTTGCGGTCTGAGATTGCCTCTCGTTCGCTGGGCTGCTTCAGCTTCGGTAAATGGGCGATTGTCCAGTTTCCCATGCGCAACGATATGCACGGTACCTGCGTCGGTTAGGGCGGCGATCTCGGTCCGGCCCTGACGGTCCCATGCAAACTCACCCAAAGCTAAGCCGCGCACGCCGGCGCCGATGTTAACGCGCTCCAGGCGCGATTGAGTCGCGACCTGCTCTTTGCGGCCCCAGCCATGGACGACGAGTAGTTCACTACCGGCGCCTACGGCGACGTCCATATATGAATCGTCGTCTAAACCGCCAAACTCAATTGCACTCGCGGGAGCGGACAACTGGTACTGCACCAGTGCGTTTGTGAATCCGTCCACGCCGTCGTCAAAAATCATCACCGACTCGCCACCGGCGCCGCTCACGCCTACAGCAAGGTCAGTAATTCCGTCCGCCGCACGGAATTCCCCCGCCGCTAAAGCCGTCACTGTCCCGGGCAAATCGATCTGCCGCGGCTCGGCGAACCGGCCGGCGCCATTGCCTTCCATTAAATAAAGGCCGCCGCCCTTTGCGGCAAACACGACGTCTTTGTCAGAGTCGTTGGTGAAATTTCCCGTCACGACAAAGTCTGCCGCGACCGGCACCGAGTAGGCATCGGAACCCGGCAACAACGAATCGGGGTTATATCCCTGTTGCATGCGCACAAAAACCGAATCGCTCGTGGGAGCGAACGCATCCGGGTTGCCGCGTTGCATGGTGATAATTCCCGCGCCGTTGAAACGATAGCCCGCCACCACGTCAGGTGTTCCGTTACGATCGAAATCAGCCGAGGCCAGCGCCCGCGCTTGCGCGCCGCCGCTCTGTAAAGCGGCGACCGCTGCTTGATCTCCTCGATACTTGACGCTCATCTCGTGCCCGTCCTGGAAGTTCATGAAAGGCTTGCCGCGGCCTGCGGCCTGCACCGTCACGTGTCCTTTGGGACGCCGCGTCAGCGAGACGGAATTCTCCGGCATCGCGAACTTCGCCGAGTCCTCGGACTTCACTCGCACATAGAGAGCAAGTGGTACTAAGGCGAATACAAACAAAATAGCCGCCAACTTAACGGCGGCTTTAATTGTTAAGCGAGAAAATGTAGTCGTAGACTTGTGAGTCTGATTTGTTAGAGGACGCATAGGAGTTCTCCCTAGGGGCACGTGCGTGAACTGAGTTTTTTAGGAAACTAGTACGGTTAACCTTCGGATGCTTTACAGGACAGGAGTCAGGAAAGTAGGAATATTCCGATAGGAACCGATAATGGGACGGCGATACTTTACGCGCGTCTCGTGCCAGCGTCAAGGCAGAAGTCTGTGCTGAACAGTGGCAGGAAACCGCTATGAACAAGGGGGTTAAACAATTGTTCGTAATGGTCGCCGGAGCGTTTATTTCAGACGTTGATTGCAAAGAAAGCCCTTACCTAAAAGAATGGGGCGTGGGTTTTTTCGCCCACGCCCCGCACTACAAATTGTTACGCCAACTAGTGTCAGTTACCACAATCGCGACTGTCCTCGTTACTGATGGTCCAGGTCACGCTCTCTGAGCATGACACCACCTTGTAACCGAAGCAGCCTTCGTGATCTTCGGCGATGACCTTGGTGCTGGTCCCGCTACAGCTTGCGTCGCTGATTGTGAAGGATCCGCCATTCGGTGAAATCACCGAATTGACGAGCTGGTCCGAACCCCAGTTGTCCTGGTCCGGCGGTGAAAGATAAACGTGACGAATCTCACGACTGGAGTTATTGACAATCGTGATGGACGTCGTGGGGGCATAGGCCTTTGACAGCAACGGACCATAGACCATCATGCCGATGAACATACCCAACACCGCGACAGACGTGAACAGGGGGCTCGACTTGCGTAGCGTAGTTCTCATTTCAGTCACCTTTCGTCAAATCGTATCTGATCCTGAACCACCCGCCGGTTATGGGCAGAGGCTGTTTACGGTATATCCCGCCGCGGGACCGTTATCGATCGCGGTGCCGTTGTTGTTCTTAGGCACGGAGACTTTAACGGTTGCCGTCGCGGTGTTGCCGAACGAATCCGTAACCTTGAACGTGATCGTGTAGACACGTCCATTAAGGTTGCCGTCACGTTCGCGTCGCAGTTGGACCGACTTGCAATCCGGAGCAATCACGATGTCGTTGAGCGTGTTGCCGTCAGCGCCACCCGGATTCTCCTCTGGCTCATCGCTGCTCACCTTCTCGATAACGACATCGTTGACGTCTACGCTCGCATCGCAACTCGAGCTCGCGCTCTCAACGAAGTCGGTTATGTTGAAGGTTTGGTATTGGTGATTAGGTGGCCACATAGTCGCCGTACTCGAGCTCAATGTGATCACCGGCGTACTGGTGTTCACCGTCAGGATCGCGGTCTGCATAGCACTACCGCACGAGCCCGTCGTTGTAACCACGACGGTGTGCGCGCCGGTGCTTAGCATACCCGTCGGGATGGTGACGCTCGGGCTATTTCCGCCGACCGGATTACCGTCCAGAGTCCATGCATACGAGAATGGACCAGTGCCTCCTGCCATCGTAGAGAAGGTCGCATCAGTTCCCTGACACACACTTTGGTCGGCGGGGTCGGTTGTTGTTGTTTGTGCATTCACGGTCAAGGTGGCG
>DASUOZ010000114.1:0-9283 GCA_036276375.1 Pyrinomonadaceae bacterium
GGAAATACGTTTCTTGCACGTCCGGCGGCTGCTCCAGCCGCATGCGCCACACGTGGACCTCTCCACTGGGTAAAGATAGTGTTGGCGGCGGCTGCGACCACATGGACCGGCCACATCTTACCTCTCGGTCCTAAACGAATACCAAACTTTGTAGTGGCGCACACAAAATATTTCGGGCAAGATTGTACCCGTCGTACAAATCGTCTCCCCCACATCCCCCGGTCTCTTAGCAGCGGTCCAGTTCTGAGTTCAGCCTTCAGGCAGTTGCGACCCCGCCGCAAGCTAAAAGCTTGAACTCCAAGAAACGTACGGAGGATCTTGCAATGTCGCGAACCAGCTTCAGTTTCGCCCGCATGATTATGTGCGGGCTTTTCATTTTGTCAGTTTTGATTACGGCCCAGGCCCAATTTAGAGCCGCCATCCAGGGAACCATATCCGATGCGAATGGCGCGCTCGTGCCCGGCGCAAGAGTCATCCTCAAAGAGCTCGAAACAGGAAAGACTCAGGAAGTCACGAGTAGCGAAGAAGGGTTTTACCGCATTGTCGGCCTGGCGCCGGGAAGATACGAACTGACTGTTGAAAAAGAAGGCTATAAAAAGAGTTTCGCCGAACAGGTAACCGTCAATGCCGAAAATGTTCAGGGCGTCGACGTGATTCTCGAAATCGGCGACATCAGCGCCGTCGTTACCATCACCGACGAAGCCACAACGCAGATCGAAACCGAAAATGCCAGCGTTGCGAAGTCGCTCACGACGGCTGAAGTCAAACGACTGCCGCAAGCCGGGCGCGACCCTTATGAATTGATACGACTTACCCCCGGAGTCTTTGGCGACGCCGCGCGCGGTGGCAACGGCAACTCCTCCGGTCTGCCGAACGCCGGTTCCGACACCGGACCAGGCGGCTCGAACAACTCGATCTTCGCGGCTGAAAACCAACCTCAGATCAGCGCAAACGGCCAACGTGTTACCGCAAACACGTTTCAGATCGACGGCGTCAGCGTAAACAGTTTGACGCACGGTGGCGCCGCCGTGATTACGCCGAACCAGGAGTCGGTCAAAGAGGTCCAGGTTTCTTCAACGAGCTATACCGCAGAGGACGGCCGCGGTTCCGGCGCGCAGATCAAAGTAGTTTCACAGAATGGCACGAACGATTTTCATGGCAGCCTGTTTTTCAAGTACGACAGTCCGAAGCTCAACGCTTTTAATAAGTATCCGAATGATTTTGGCCGCGGGTTCACCGAGCGAGTCGAACGTCACTTCCGGCAGTTTGGCGGCAGTATTGGCGGACCGATCTTCGTACCGAACTTTGGTGAAGGTGGACCAGCCGTTTACAGCGGCAGGAACCGTGCGTTCTTCTTTTTCTCTTACGAAACGCTGCGCGAAAACTCGACCACGCCGAGCGTGCAATACATCGAGACGCCGCAGTTTCGGCAGGCAGTTTTGGCTGCGCGTCCGGGTGGCGTAACGGCCGCGATACTCAACAGCGGTGGTATTCAGCCGCGCATCAGTGCAAACCTCGAGCCGTCGTGTACGGACGTTCTCGGCGGTTTCCCGTGCCAGGTCGTCGGTGGCGGTCTCGACGTCGGTTCGATCTCGGGAGCGTTGGGCCAGTACCAAACCTTCAGCAATCTCGGCGGCGGTGGGCTTGACGGCATTCCCGACATTCAGAAGGTCGTCATCGCTGCGCCGACAACAAACAAGCCGAAGCAGTACAACGCACGGATCGATTACGCTCCGACGGCAAACGATCAGTTTACGTTCAGCACGTACCTGACACGTAGCTTCTTCATCGGTAGCGACACCGGCGCCGCAGGACGGCCGCAGGCGGACATTACCAGCTCGCCGCGCAACAACGCGTTCACCGGACTCTACAACCACATCTTTTCGCAGACGTTGTTGAATGAAGCGCGCTTCAACTTTACGCAGTTCAAGTTCAACGAAGTGGAGTCGTCGCGGGAAACTAACTTCGGCATTCCGCGCGTGGAAGTCGAAGGCATGTTGACGGACGGACGTCGCATTCGCTTCGGCGCGAACCAGGCCGAAACAACGCCCGGAATCTTCTCCGAGAAGACGTTTGAGTTTCGCGACAAAGTCAGCTACTTGCGCGGCAACCACGGCTTCGGCTTCGGCGGCGACTGGCGCAAGGAGTTCAACGACGACAATCTCAACGGCGCGTCGCGACCGTTGTACACGTTCGTTGGTCTCTTTAATCTCGCGAATGATGCGCCGATCTTCTACCAGATCAACGCCGACCCGCGGACGGGCGGCGTCGCCGACGCACAACGGCACTTTCGTACCGGCGGCTACAGTCTTTTCGTTCAGGACGACTGGAAAGTGCGTCCAAACCTGACGCTCAACCTGGGTCTTCGTTACGAATACTTCGACGTACTTAGTGAGCGCGACAATCGCGTCGCAAACTTTGTGTTTGGACCGGGCGGTGGTCTGGAGGGCTCGCGCGTCGAACCGACCGAACAACTTTACGAATCCGATCGAAACAACTTCGCGCCACGCGTCGGTTTTGCGTGGAGCCCCAGCCGTTTTCAAGACAAGCTGGTGTTTCGCGGCGGCGCCGGCATCTTCTACAACCGCATCGAGCAGGTGGTCTTCGCCAACACGCGCGGTAATCCACCATTCTTCGCGCGCTACCAGATCTGCTGCGGCACCGCGCCGACGGACTTCGGCTCACCGCTCGCCGGCGGACAGATTCTCTACACGCTCGGCGCCAGCAGTTCCCCGTTCAGCTATCCCGCAAATCCCGCGCTCGCGGTAGGAATCAATCCCGCCACGGGCGCTCCGGTTGGTCGCACGGTCGAGGTTTACGGCGCACTCGCCGACACCACCGTACCGTACGTCTACATCTATTCTTTCGACGTTCAGTATGAGCTGCCGTTTCAACTCGCGGCCACGGTCGGTTATCAGGGCAGTTCGAGTCACGGGCTGATTCGACTCGTTAACCAGCGCTTCGTTCAGCCGGTGATTCCGCCCGACTTCTTCGCGTTTGCCGTCTACATCCCCACGCCCGACGTGAACGCAAACTACAACGCGATGAACGCACGATTGACTCGTCGCTTCTCGCATGGTTTTCAGTTTGACGCGATTTATCGCTTCGCCAAGAGCATCGACACGTTGTCAAACGAAGGGCCAGGCGCGGTGACGAATCAAACGTTTCCCCAGGACCTGAGCCAGGAACGTGGTCCATCTGATTACGACGTCCGGCACAATCTCACAATCTCGGGACTGTGGGACCTGCCGTTCCTTCGCGATCGTCGCGACTTCATCGGCAAAGCGTTCGGTGGTTGGCAAATCGACGGTATACTCTCGGCTCACACCGGTTTCCCGTGGACGCCGCACACCGGCCAATGCGTACGCGCGCCCGGTTCGCAGGACTTTATCTGTCCGTCGCGTCCGCCGCGATACTTCGGTGGCGCACTGGAAGACACGGATAACGAGGCGTTTATTCGTCCCGGCGGAAACTTCCCCGGAGGCGGTCTGCTTTTCTTCGATCAAAACAATCCGGACGGCCGGCTGCTGCCCGGTATCGGACGCAATTCGTTTCGTGGCCCAAGATACTTCTCGGTTGATATGAGTCTTGGAAAGCGAACGGGTTTGCCGAACGTTCTCGGAGAAGCGAGCTATCTCGAGGTGAAGGCAAACTTCTTTAATATCTTCAACAACCTGAACCTGGCGCCGTTTGGCTTCTTTTCGCCGAACATAGACAGCCCGGACTTTGGCCGTGCCCGCGGGGCGCTGGCCGGCCGGGTCGTCGAGTTCCAGGCACGGTTCAACTTCTAACCACAACCAACGATGAGACGGATCAACTTAATACTTCTTACCGTCGCCTGCCTTTTGCTGGCGGCGATAGCTCCGGTGCATTCGCAACGGCCGCGCGACGTCGAGCGAGAAGTCAATGCACTGCTCGCGAAGATGACGCTGGCCGAGAAGTTGGGCCAACTACAACAGCTCGACGGCGAAGCCAACGGAAACTTTCGTCCCGAACACGTCGAGCTGGCTCGCCAGGGTCTGCTGGGATCGACGTTGAACGTTCGCGGCGCAGCGCGTACGAACGAGTTGCAGCGTGTCGCAATGACGGAGTCGCGGTTGAAAATTCCGTTGTTGTTTGGCTTCGACGTGATTCACGGTTACCGGACCATCTTTCCGATACCGGTCGGTGAAGCGGCCAGTTGGGATCCGGCGTTAGCGGAGCGTACGGCGGCGGTGGCCGCGCAGGAAGCAAACAATGCGGGCGTCCGCTGGACGTTTGCACCGATGCTCGACATCGCGCGCGATGCGCGTTGGGGTCGTATTACGGAGGGCGCCGGTGAAGATCCTTTTCTCGGCGCCGCTTTCGCTGCGGCTCGAGTGCGCGGGTTTCAGGGCGCAGACTACAGCGCGCCCGATAAGGTGGTCGCGTGTGCCAAGCACTGGGTCGCGTATGGCGCTGCTGAAGGTGGGCGTGATTACGACACGACCGATCTCTCGGAAAACGTGTTGCGCGAGATCTATTTTCCACCATTCAAAGCCGCGGTCGACGCGGGTGTCGGCACGTTCATGAGCTCCTTCAATGCAATCAACGGCGTGCCCGCTTCAGCGAATACTTTTACGCTGACGAAGGTGTTGCGGCAGGAGTGGAAGTTTGACGGGTTTGTCGTCAGTGACTACACGTCTGTGCGCGAGCTTATCAATCACGGCGTGGCTGGGAATGAAGAGCAGGCGGCGGCGCTGGCGCTGAACGCCGGCGTCGAGATGGAGATGGTGAGCCGCAGTTATAACAACTTCGGCCCGCACCTGCTCGAACAAGGCAAGCTGACGATGGCCACGATCGATGAGGCTGTGCGACGTATCCTGCGGATCAAGTACCGGCTCGGGCTATTTGATAAACCCTACACGGACGAAGCGCGTGAACCGGATTCGTTGTTGCGGCCGGAGAGTATTCGTCTGGCGCGTGAAGCGGCGGCGCGTTCGATGGTGTTGTTAAAGAACGATCGCGGCGTGTTGCCATTAGACAAGAATGTGAAGTCAATCGCCGTGATTGGACCGCTCGCTGACGACGCCCGGTCGCCGCTTGGCCCATGGAACGGTGACGGCCGCGCGGAGAATACGATCACGGCGCTGGCAGGCATCAAGGGCGCGGTCTCGCCGCAGACGCAAGTCGTGTACGCGAAAGGTTGTGACATCAGGGGCGACTCTGATGCCGGATTTGCCGAAGCCGTCGCACGCGCAAAAGAGTCGGACGTTGCCCTGGTCTTCGTTGGCGAGAGCGATGAAATGGGCGGCGAAGCGGCGTCGCGGAGCTCACTCGATTTGCCGGGCCGCCAAATGGATTTGGTCAAAGCGATTCAAGCAACCGGAAAGCCGGCCGTGGTGGTTCTGGTAAACAGCAGACCGATGACGATTGGCTGGATCGTCGACAACGTGCCGTCGATTCTCGTGGCGTGGATGGGCGGAAGCCAGGCGGGCAACGCGATGGCCGACGTCGTTTTTGGCGCCGTGAATCCGAGTGGCAAGTTGCCGGTGACGTTTCCCCGCACAGTCGGGCAGGTGCCGATCTACTACAACCGTCTGAACACGGGCCGGCCACCGGAAGAGCAGAATAAATATACGTCGAAGTATCTCGATGTGCCGTGGACGCCGCAGTTCCCGTTTGGTTACGGCCTCAGCTACACGACGTTCAAACTCAGCAACCTGCAACTGAGTGCGCCGCAGATGCGTGCGACTGACAAGTTGACGGTGAGTGTTGAGGTTGAGAATTCCGGGCCGCGCGCGGGTGATGAAGTGGTCCAGCTCTACACTCGCGATTTGGTGGCGTCGATGTCACGGCCGGTGAAAGAGTTGAAGGGATTTCAGCGGGTGACGTTAAGGCCGGGCGAGAAGCGGCGGGTGGAGTTTACGCTCTCACACGATCAACTGGCGTTTTGGAACCGCGATATGCGCTTCGTGGCTGAGCCGGGTGAGTTCAGAGTGATGATCGGATCAAACTCCCGCGACGTGCTCGAAGCGAAGTTTGAAGTAGTCGAAAGGTAACCCGTCGACAGTACTCGTATCCGCCGAAAGGTGGTGACCCGTATCCCCAGAATTGCTTTTACTGTTGCTGTTTTAATTCTCCTCTCCGCTGCTTCGGCAAGCGCCAACGAAGCTTTCATTAATGATCTCCAGCAACGCTCTTTCCGTTACTTCTGGGAGCAGGCAGATCCAAAAACGGGATTGGTACCGGATCGGGCGCGGATGGATGGCTCGCCGCTGCCCGAGAGCCATCGCGATGTGGCGAGCATTGCGGCGACTGGTTTTGGTCTTACGGCGCTTTGTATCGCCGCCGATCGCAACTGGGTACCGCGCGCTCAGGCGATCGAACGCACCCAAAACACGCTTCGCTTTTTCGACTCCCGCGCGTTTCATCAACGCGGTTGGTTCTACCATTGGCTCGACGCGAAAACCGGCGAGCGACGTTGGAACAGCGAGATCTCGTCCATCGATACCGCGTTATTGCTCGGTGGTGTTCTGACGGTGCGCCAGTGCTTCGGGACAGACGCGGAAATCGTTCGGCTCGCTACGAAGATTTACGAGCGCGTCGACTTTCGCTGGATGCTCAACGGTCATCCTCTCCTGCTGTCGCACGGCTGGAAACCGGAGACAGGTTTCCTGCAACCCCGTTGGGATACTTACAGCGAAGACACGATTCTCTACTTACTCGCGATCGCCTCGCCCACGCACCCGATCTCACCGGCTTCGTGGTATGCGTTGTGGCGCGATCGCTATCGTTACGAAGGACACAGTTACTTCACCACCATCGGCGTGCCGCTTTTCATGCACCAGTACTCCCACGCCTGGATCGACTACCGTAACCGGCGCGAGAACCGCGGCGATCGCATCGACTACTTTCAAAACTCCGTCGCCGCCACGCTCGCGCACCGCGCCTTCTGCATGAACCTCGCGCACGAGTTTCCCGCTTATGGCCCAAACGTCTGGGGCATCACGGCTTCAGACAGTGCGAAAGGTTATCTGGCGTGGGGTGGTCCACCACGCGATCCGGACATCGATGGAACGATCGTTCCGTCCGCGGCCGGTGGTTCGCTCATGTTTACGCCGGAGCTCGCAACCACGGCGTTGCGCACGATGTACGAACGCTGGAAAGGAATTTACGGCAAGTACGGTTTCGTCGACGCCTTTAACCCCAAAACGGGCTGGACCGACACGGACGTGATCGGGATCAACGTGGGAATCATTCTCCTGAGCGCGGAAAACATGCGCACCGGAAACGTCTGGCGCTGGTTTATGCAGAACCGCGAAATCCCACGCGCGCTCGACCGAGTCGGGCTGCGATCTCACGCTCCGCGTCGTCGAGGCGCACGGCTTCGAGTAACGGAAACAGGTAGGGCAAGCCGTCGCAAGCCGCGTGCAGGTGGCGATACCACATCAGCACTGCCAGATACAGATCCTCGTTTATTCGTGACATCAGTATCTCATTCCGGGCCACGTCCGGGCGGTGCGTAAGCTCACCATCGCGATACCAGAACCTGTCTGGCTTCAGAGCGTGAAAGTGGATGATCCCGGCGCGTGTGGTCCAGGCCGGATCGTGTTTGAGATAGTAGTGAAGACAGTGGAGGCGATAGTCCGGAATGACGGTCACCGACTCGCGCTCGCGTATGGCGAGTGCGTTCATGATGATTTCGTCGGTGAAATGGTGGATGCCGTTGGCGACGACGTGATCGAGATTATCGAGATAGTGGGCAAGCTCGTCCGCGAGCAGTTGAAACCCACCGCGTTGCACCGAGAACACGCCGGAGTTGATCCAGTTCCACGACGGCCTTTCCGTTTGCGCGAGCCGAAAGAAGTCAGACTCGCTTTCGTTTGGCTGCCAGCGTTGTTCGTGTTCCATAAACTGATTCGCGTCCACCAGGCAGATGTCGGCAGTAAACAACGGCGTCAGATCGATCCGCGAAGCGAAAATGGTGTCGAAATCGACGTGCACGATGGCCTCAGCCGCGCGTTTCAAAATCGGGTAGAACTTCGAAAAGATAGTTCTGGTGCTCTGTACGTCGGCCAGGTGGTAAAGATCGGTGTTGAAAACGGAGAGCAGGTTGTCCTGCGTTACAAACTCCAACTGAAAGCCGTAGCCGGTCTTTCTCTTGTAGGCGGAAATGATTTCGAACGGGCGCCGGTCGTTGGTAGTAACGAGCAGCCCGTAAGTATTCTCGTGTTCGAAGTAGCTGTGCACGCAGGCGAGCAGTTGCTGCACCATGATGCGCATCGCGTAATCGGACGCGTTGGCCCAACAGTAAATGGGAACGTGGATCAACGGTTCGGGTTGGGATAGCATCGCCGTCGGTGGTGGAGAGGTTGTCACAGTAATGAAGCTGCTGGTTATCGGTGGAACGAGATTCGTCGGCCGGCACCTGGTCGCCGCTGCACTCGCGCGCGGTCATGAGGTGACGCTGTTCAATCGCGGCACGCAATCGTCTGCCTTACCTGAGGTGGAAACGATCCGCGGTGATCGAAACAAAGATCTCGCTAAACTTCAAGGCCGCAGTTGGGACACGGTCGTGGATACTTGTGGCTACCTGCCGCTGAATGTGAAGGCAACTGCGGCAGCGTTGTCCGGGTCGGTGGGTCGTTATGTTTTCATCTCGAGCCAGTCGGCGTATGCGGACGTGAGCGTGCCGGGTGTCGATGAAACTGCCTCGTTGAAGAGTCTGACGAATGAGCAACTGGACCGCGCCTATAAAATCGACACGGCCGGTGAGCCGTCTTACGCAGAGTTGTATGGTGGCCTGAAGGCGCTTTGTGAACAGGCGGCGGAGGAGGCAATGCCGGAGCGGGTTGTAATCGTTCGTCCGGGTCTGATTGTCGGTCCATACGATTACACCGACCGGTTTACTTACTGGCCCGTGCGCGTGGCTCGCGGCGGCGAGGTGTTGGCGCCTGGCCGACCCGAACGGCCCGTGCAGTTTATCGACGCACGCGACCTGGCCGAGTGGATGGTTTTGATGGTCGAACGCAATGCCGCCGGTGTCTATAACGCGAACCGTGCGCCAAACACGCTGACGATGCAAAACGTACTGGACGAATGTAAGTCGATCAGCGATAGTGACGCCGTTATCACGTGGGCCTCTGAAGCGTTTCTGCGTGAGGAAAAAGTCGCTGCCTGGACCGAGATGCCGCTGTGGCTGCCGGAAGAGGAAGCGCCGCAGTTGGCCGGCTTCATGTTCGTCAACTGTGATAAAGCGCTCGCCGCGGGCTTGCGCATCCGGCCCTTAAGCGAAACCATCAGCGACACGCTCACGTGGGCC
>DASUOZ010000115.1:0-4838 GCA_036276375.1 Pyrinomonadaceae bacterium
ATTACAAGCTGTCTAAGAAAACAGATGAGCACGGCAACCAGTTCCGCTACCGAGCCAAAATCAAAGATACTAAAAGGAACCAACTCGGACGTTGGGCTTGGGATGTGCTCTTACTTACGCAGTAAAGTTCGCATGGTCCCTGAATGCTCTACGACAACCGGGCCCGCTATCGCGCAAAGGTGAAGGACGACAAGGAGGCTCAACTAGGCCGCTGGGGCTGGTATGTTTTTGAATGGTTGCGCCCTGACGAGTCGCCTTGCAGCACAGAGAAGCACATAGGGCACAAATACGCTAGTCCCTTTTGCTTCGTGTGCTTCTTTCTGGCAAAGCTCCCTCGTTACAAAAGAGCGACAAGCCTCCTACCGTCCCATTGAGGGTTGAGATCTGAGCCGGTGAGTGGTACAAGATCCGTGTTCCCTCCAAAATCCTAATCGCCCCCGGAACTTCAAACTAACCGGCGCACGTGAATCTCTGCGCCGCATAGCGAACACGGGAGGAGATGTACATGCGCAAGAGAATGTTGGGATCAGTGTTGCTCCTGGCAACGCTGGCTTTTTCGCTCATCGGGGGTGACGTCCTGGGGCTCGCGGCACAGGATCCGCCGAATCCGGCGCCCACCCGCCCCGCACAGACGCCGCAAACACAGACACCCCAAACACAAACCGACCAGCCACAAACAACAACACCGGCACAGACGCGCACCAACATGGCCGCAGAGCAAACTGATCTGTCAGGCACCTACGCCGGCACGTTCAATTGCGACGCTCTTGGTCTAACCGGAGATACGACGCTGACCATCACCGGAAACCAGTTCACGACTGCCGACGGCAAAACCGGTCGTATCGTGGCGTCGACAACCGGCGGTTACACGGCGGTTGCACTGCAAACCGGTGACGTGGCAACTGCCGCGACCGCAACAACGGCAACCGCACCGACTATCGTGTCGTTGCGTGCGCGCAGGCGCGGCAATAGTTTGACACTCACGCCGGTAGCGGGCTCGACGATGGAATGCAGGTTCACGCCGTCGCGCAGCAACGTCGCAGGCCGTCGTTCGCGAAAACGCACACCGGCGGCAACGGGAACCGAAGTGTCCAATCCGGCCGCGATGCCGAGCCCAACTCAACCAACGACGCCTGAGCAACCGATTCCGAGTCAGACTCCAAGTCCGAGTCCGACGCCCGAACCGACGCCCGAACCGCCGCCCGAACCGAGTCCGACGCCAAGCGGCAGTCCGACGCCGATGCCAAGCCCGACACCATCCGGCAGCCCGACTCCTGAACCCTCGCCAACGCCAAGCCCGACACCTAGCCCGAGTCCCGGACGGCCGCGAGGCTAATTAGTCTTATGCGTGCGATCTGTGTTATCTGTGTCTTCGTAGGACACAGATAACACGGATGAAAGAAAAGATTCGCATTGCAGCCGGTCAAGGCTTTTGGGGAGATCTCCCTGACGCGCCCGTGCGTCAGGTCCAAGATGGACCAATCGATTACCTGATGCTCGACTATCTGGCGGAAGTCACGATGTCGATCATGCAGAAGCAGAAAGCGCGCGATCCAAACGCGGGATACGCGCGCGATTTTATACCGTTGATGAAACGGATTCTGCCGGCGTGCGTCGAACGCGACATTAAAGTTACGGCAAATGCCGGCGGCGTGAACGTGCGCGGTTGCGCGAACGCGCTGATCGAGGTGGCGCGTGAGCTCGGACTCGGCGGAAAAGTGCGCATCGGCATCGTCACCGGCGACGACATCCTGCCGCGAATCGATGAACTGCTTGCGCGCGGGATCGAGCTGCGCAACATGGACACGGAAGAGCCGCTGTCGACGGTGCGCGACTCGATTCAGAGTGCAAACGTCTATCTCGGCGCCGCGCCTATAGTCGAGGCCTTGCAACAAGGCGCGCGGATCGTGATTACGGGACGGGCCACTGACACCGGGCTCACACTCGCGCCTTTGATTCATGAATTCGGGTGGGCGGCCGACGATTGGAACCGCTTGTCGGCGGGTACGATCGCGGGCCACATCATCGAATGCGGCGCGCAGGCGTCGGGCGGCAATTGCCAGTTTGAGTGGCGCAGCATTCCCGACCTGGCGAACGTTGGTTTTCCGATCGCCGAAGCTTCGCCGGACGGCACGTTTGTGATCACAAAGCACGACGGCACAGGCGGCCGCGTGAACGTTCCGTCGATTAAGGAACAACTCGTGTACGAAATGGGTGATCCGCACCATTACATCACGCCGGATTGCGTCGCCGACTTCACTACGATTCGCTTGCAGGAAGAAGGGCCGGATCGTGTTCGCGTGTTCGGCATTGAAGGACGGCCGGCGACGGAGTTTCTAAAAGTCTCGATCAGCTACTCCGCCGGATTCAAAGCAGTCGGAACGCTTGTTTACGCCTGGCCGGATGCTTACGAGAAGGCGCAGGCGGCGGACAGAATATTACGCGGGCGACTGGATCGTTTGGGTCTGCGGTTTGATCACGTGTTGACGGAGTTTGTCGGCGTGAGTGCGACGCATGGACCACTCGCCGGAGAGCCGCGGGCGGATGCGCCGGAAGTACAACTGCGAGTCGGCGTGCGCGGTCCGGACCGCGCCGCGATTGAGCGATTCACGAAAGAGATTGCGCCGTTGATCCTGACTGGTCCACCGGCCGTGACCGGTTTCGCCGGCGGCCGGCCGAAGGTTGAGGAGATTGTGGCCTACTGGCCGGCGCTGATTCCTAAGAGCGAGATCGAAACTAAGGTTGAGGTACTCGACGCGTGAAAGTGCAACTGGTAAAACTGGCCCACGCACGATCGGGCGACAAAGGTGACACCGCGAACGTTGGTTTGATCGCGCTCCGTGACGACGTCTATCCGATCCTGGTGCGTGAAGTGACTGCGGAACGCGTGAAGAAACATTTCACCGGGATCGTTCACGGCGACGTTGATCGTTTTGAATTGCCAAATCTGGGCGCGTTGAATTTTCTGCTGCATGAGAGCCTCGGCGGCGGCGGTACGTTATCGTTGATGACGGACGCGCAGGGCAAGACGTTTTCGACGGCGCTGTTGCGAATGGAAATAGAAGTGTCTGATGAAGAAGCGCGTAAGCTCGAGTTGGGCCACGGATGACACGGACTAACACGGACCAGCGCGAAGCGGAACAACCGGTTCTGTATTCGGTTGAAGGCGCAGTCGCGCGTATCACGCTCAATCGCCCCGAAAAACGAAACGCCTTGAACGTCGCTGTTATCACGGGCCTCAAACATAATCTGCGCGAGGCTGCGAGAGACGAGAACGTTCGAGTGGTCGTGCTCACCGGTGCGGGGAAAGACTTTTGTTCGGGCGCGGACCTGTCGGCGCTGCAAAAGATCACTCAGGCGCCGGTTGACGAAAACGCCGAAGACGCGCGTTCGCTACTGGATCTGTTTTGGCTAATCCGGCAAATCCCTGTTCCGGTGATCGCGGCAGTAACCGGCCGCGCCCTGGCTGGCGGCTGCGGTTTGGCCAGCGCTTGTGACATTGTTTTAGCTTCCACGACGGCGCGGTTCGGTTATCCGGAAGTGAAGATCGGTTTTGTCCCCGCGATGGTGATGGCGATTCTGCGTCGCAACGTGTCGGAGAAACGCGCTTTCGAACTGCTAACGCGAGGAGCCGAGATTAGTGCTGAACAGGCGCGGGAGTTTGGCCTCGTGAATCACATTTACGCGGATGAGAGCTTTGCACAGGATGTGGCGGGCTACTTAAGTGATTTTCGGAGATCGAGTCGCTCGGCCGTGTCCCTCACGAAAACGCTGCTGTATCAAATCGACGGAATGTCGTTTTTCGCCGCGCTGGAAACGGGCGCAGATGTGAACGTGATTGCCCGGCTGACGAAAGACTGTCAGGAGCGCGTCGCGAAGTTTCTCAGTAAGTAACCACAGACTTTCACGGACGCACACGGACCAGCAAATTTCCTTAGTCGCGGGGTTTTACGTTTTCGCGGAGAAACTTGACGATGTCTTCGGTCGAAGTGCCGGGCAGGAAAATCTCGGCCACTCCTTGTTGCTTGAGCTTAGGAACGTCTTCCTGCGGCACAATCCCACCCACTAGGACCAGGCAGTTGTCCATCCCTTTTTCCCGAAGCAACTGAACGATACGCGGGCAGAGTGTGTTGTGCGCGCCGCTGAGAATTGAAACGCCGACCGCGTCGACGTCTTCCTGAAGCGCGGCGGCGGCGATCATCTCCGGGGTTTGGCGCAGGCCGGTGTAGATGACTTCCATCCCCGCGTCGCGCAGCGCGCGCGCGATTACTTTCGCGCCGCGGTCGTGACCGTCCAGGCCGGGTTTTGCTACCAGCACACGAATTTTTCGAGTGGACATATTTAGAAGGCGGGCTCTTCGTAGATGCCGTAGACGTCTCTGAGCGCGGCACAGATTTCACCGAGGCTTGCGTAGGCGCGAACGGCTTCGATCGTTGCCGGCATGGTGTTTTCGTTTCGGCCGGCGGCGAGTTTCAGTTTTTCGAGGGCGTTTGCGACAGCGCCTGCGTCGCGGCTCGCGCGCGTTTGTTCGAGGCGCTCGACCTGATGCGTGCGCACGGACTCATCGATCACCAGAATCGGGACTTCCGAAGGTTCGTCAGTCATCACGTACTTGTTGACGCCGACGATTACCTGTTCGCGGCGTTCGACGGCTTTCTGATATTGATAAGCCGAGTCTTGAATCTCACGCTGCGGAAAGCCTCTTTCGATCGCCGCGACCATGCCGCCCATGGCGTCGATCTTGCGGAAGTAGTCGAGCGCTTCCTGTTCCATCTTTTCGGTCAGCGCTTCGAGGTAATAAGAACCGCCGAGCGGATCGACCGTGTTCACGACGCCGG
>DASUOZ010000116.1:0-2558 GCA_036276375.1 Pyrinomonadaceae bacterium
CGAGTTCGAAGGACCGTGCTATTCGCGAACGTTTGCGGCATAATTCCCCATTCCTCGCTCAAAAGCTATACTGCTTATTCCAACCCCGGGCGTCGCGGCAATGCACAGAAAGTTTGATTTCAAGGTAATCGTCTTCTTCATCCTCCTGACGGTCTTGCTGACCCTCGGTGTGATCGCCTTGTGGGAGCTCACAATACGCCCGGGTTTCTTCGCGTGGGTCGACGCGCGATATCCGGGCGACGCCAACATACAACTGCGCTGGGACATAAAACAGCGCGTCGAACACGTATTTATTTCTCTCGCCGTCGATGCCCTCGTAGTGACGCTACTGCTGCGCGTCGTTCATCGGCAGCAACGCCAGTTGCGCGAAAGTGAAGAGCGCTACCGTGCGCTCTTCGAACAGGCCAGGGACGGCATCGGACTGGTGCGTCTTTCCGACTATCGCCTGATTGACGCTAACAGCAGAGCTTGTGAGATTCTCGGTCTGCCCCAACAAGATTGCCTCGATCGCGACATCCGCCAACTGCTACGCGCGACCGCGTCAAACACGCATCCGGAGCTCATGATGACGCACAACAGCCAGCCTTCCGGCGAGCATGAGCTCACCATCCAACCCGCACAGGGACAACCTCTGCCGGTCTCAATCTCTTTCACGCCACTCTCGACAGACGGCGACGAGATGATGATCATGTCACTCCGCGATCTCTCGGTGCGTAAGCAGATGGAAGCCGAGCGCGAAGAGATGCAACACCAGCTTTATCAGTCGTCAAAACTGGCGTCGATTGGCGAGCTTTCCGCGGGAGTTGCACACGAGATCAATAACCCTCTAAACGGCATCATCAATTTCGCTCAGCTTCTGAAGGACGAAGAGCGGCCGCGCTCCGAGTTTGAACGACAGATGATCGACGGCATCATTGACGAAGGTGAACGCATCGCAAAGATCGTTCGCGGTTTGCTGACGTTCGCCTCCGGCAACACACACGAGCTCAGGCAGGTGCACTTCGCCGACTCGATCAAAACCTCCATTGCTCTCTTCGGCCGTCAGTTTGAAAAAGAGGGCATTACCGTGCAGATTGATTTGGCTCCGGATCTTCCGTTCGTGCGCGCCGACGGTTCACGCCTCAGACAGGTCGTCGTGAACATAATCAGCAATGCGTATCACGCCCTGAAAGCGAAGCGGGAAGACTTCGGCGAACCGAAACTCTTTCGCATCACCGCGCGGCGGGCGGGTAAAAACGGAGAGCTCGTGCGCGTTGAGTTTTACGACAACGGCGTAGGAATCAAGCGGGAAGACTTGAATAAAGTGTTCGATCCCTTCTTCACCACTCGCCGCGAAACGGGCGGCACGGGCCTCGGCCTGAGCGTCAGCTTCGGCATCATTCGCGACTTCGGCGGCACGATCACCGTGGAAAGCGAAGAAGGGAAATTCACTCGATTTATTATCGAACTTTCAGCACAGGAAGCGTGGGAGCCTGAATATGCCTAACGTTCTGCTGGTCGACGACGAGCCCAGCATCCGTCTCACGATGGGCGAGTTTCTGAAGCGGGCGGGTTACTCGGTTTTAATAGCAGCGGATTTTGACAGCGCGGCGATGCTCAAAGCTGACGACCTCGACGCTGCGGTGGTAGATATTAATCTGCCCGGCAAAAACGGCATCCAGTTGCTGCAAAAACTAAGCAGCGCCGAAACGTACGTTCCCGTGATCATGATTACGGGTGAACCGAACCTTTCGGTGATCCCGGAGATCGTCCGCGCCGGGGCCTACGATTTCATCGCGAAACCGATCACGAAGGACGTGCTGCTCAACGTCGTCGGCCGGGCTGTGGAGAAGAAACGCCTCACCGATGAGAAACGCGCGCTGGAGCAGGAGATAAAACGCCACACCGAAGAACTCGAAACGCGCGTGGCGGAGCGCACCGCGGAACTCGTCGAAACCCACAAACGCCTGGTAGCTCAGGAACGAATCGCCGCTCTCGGACGCGCGGCCGCACAGGTCGCTCACGAGGTGAAAAATCCGCTCGCCGGGTTGCTGCTTTACGCGCTCCATCTTAAGAGTAAGGCCGCCGCCTTTTCGGAAAAGGAGGCTTATCTCGTCGACAAAATCGTCGATACGATTAACCACCTCAACAGCAGGGTCGAGCAGATCCTCGGTTTTGCGCGCCCGGTCAATCTCAACGTGCGTTCCGAAAATCTAAACGAGATTATTAATGACGTTCTCGACCTACTGCGACCACAGCTAGCGGCAAACAAAGTCGAGGTGCATCTCGCGACGGGCGACGACACTCACCTGCTCGCTGATGACTCGATGCGCGGGGCTTTGATGAACCTGATACTCAACGCCATCGAAGCGATGCCAACGGGCGGCGCGTTGAGCATCGCCGCCGAACAGACTGACATTACGTTAAAGATCGCAATTACCGACACGGGTCGCGGCATCGCCGAGGAAGAGGCAAGAAAGATCTTCGAGCCTTTCTACACGACCAAGGAGCAGGGGCTTGGCCTCGGTATGCCCTACGCGAGGAAGATCATTGAACAGCACGGCGGCACGATTGTCCTC
>DASUOZ010000117.1:0-3418 GCA_036276375.1 Pyrinomonadaceae bacterium
AATCACCATATCGCAGCGCAGGCCTTTGAAGTGGAGGTACTCATGACCGCGGACAAGCTTTTTGACGGTGGGAAGATCGGCGGCCTTGTTGATACGCACGACGATGATCGGCAGGTCGCCGCTGATGCCGTAAGCCCAGAGACTCGACTGCGATTTCGTGTTGAGCGCCAGCACGTGTGGTGTCGGCCGCAGCGATGGATCTGAATAGATGATGCGGGCCGCGAGGCGTTGGAAGAGATGTGCTTCTTCCGCGTCGATCTTCAGGTGGCTCATCTCGACCTGTGCTTTGGTCCAGGCGAGACGTTGTTCGCGTTCGAAGATGTTTGGATCGTGATACTTGTCTGCCAGCGCGAGTGCCTCTTCGCGTGAGTGCGCGACCGCTGTGCTGAACGAACAACTGACGGTTTGATTCGGCAGGATGCGCACGAGGCGACGCAAACTGAACACCGGATCGAGCACGGCGCCGGTCGTGTTTGAAAGGGGACGATCTTCCATCACCGCGATCGGATTCGCGGCGCTGCGGCCGCGCCCGAGGAAACGGCCGCGATCGGTCTCATATTGAATCGCGCCGACCGAATCACCTTCGACCACGACGACGTGAACGCCCCAGATGGATCGTTCTTCGCTGGAACGCCGGCGCCGGTGCGCGACGATCGCGTTTTCG
Source organism: Pyrinomonadaceae bacterium (assembly GCA_036276375.1). Taxonomy (GTDB): domain Bacteria; phylum Acidobacteriota; class Blastocatellia; order Pyrinomonadales; family Pyrinomonadaceae; genus PSRF01. The sequence continues at coordinate 665 of DASUOZ010000117.1, forward strand.
CCGGCGATGAATTCGGTCTCGATGAAAAGATTGCTGAACGCCTGGTGCGCCGCGTCTGCGGCCTGAGAGTTGAGCACGACTTCGGCGTAACTCGTTAATTCAACCTCGCGCGTGCGCGTCGAGTGGTTAGTCAACGAGACGCGCCGCACTTCCGCATTATCTTCAGCGGAAACGAGCACTTCCATGCGCGTCGAGATGCCCGCGTCGATGCGGCGGAAGTCGGCTTTGTCTTCGGAGAACGCGACAGTGTACGCCTGTGGGCGTCGTTTCACCGGTTGATGTCCGGCCGACCAGACCATGCCGCTGCGCACGTCGCGCAGATAGATGTAAGCGCCCCAGTTGTCGCGGGTGACGTCCTCGCGCCAGCGCGTCACCGCGATGTCTTCGCAGTTTGAATAACCACAGCCGGCGGTCGTGAGCATCACGTTGTAGGCCCCGTTCGAGAGCAACTGCGTGCGCGGCGTTTCGAGATCCGCCGACTCGTAAACGCGCGTGATCATGCCGGGCATCGTTTGGACCACGCGTCCGGTCAGCACTTCTTCGGCGCGTGGATGCGCGGCGGGAACGCCGATCGGAATGCGTTCCTGCAACAGCAACTCGGTCGCTTGCACCGTCGGGTCGCTGTGGAAACGACGTTCCATCACATCATCGTGAAGCAGGTTGGTTAAGGCGACGAGACTCATGCCCTGGTGATGGGCCATGAACGCGCGAATCAGAACAGATTTTTGTCCTTCAGGCAGGCGCTCGGGTGTGTAGTCAATCGATTCGTAAAAGCCTAACGACGCGAGTGCTCCTTCTTTTTCGAGCCGCCGCAGATTGCTGATCGCGGCGTGTGAATCGATCGACGCGGCCAGCATCGTGGCGTAAGGTGCGACGACGACATCTTCGACCAACCCGCGTTTCAGTCCGAGACCGGGCACGCCGAATGGGCCATACTGATAATTGAGCTGAAGGTCGCGCACGTTGTAGGCGGATTCAGAAATTCCCCACGGCACGCCGCGTTCCTGTCCGTACTCGATTTGCCGTTCGACAATCGTCTCGTAGGTTTCCGCGAGCAGCGTCGCCGGGTAATTGCGCATCACCAGTAGCGGCATCAGATATTCGAACATCGTGCCGGTCCAGGAGAGCAGCGCGCGTCCGCCGTCGACTTTCGTTAACGCGCGGCCCATGCGAAACCAGTGCTGTTGCGGCACTTCGCCTTTCGCGATGCCGACAAAACTCGCGAGTCGCGCTTCGCTGGCGAGCAGGTCGTAATAGGAATCGTCCGCGCGCGATGCGGTCACGTTGTAGCCGATCGTGAAGAGCTTTCGCTCGACGTCGAACAGGAACGAGAAGTCCATCTCGTCGATGATCTGGTTACACGTTCGCGCGATACGGCTGAGACGCGACAGCAGATCGTTTGAGGCGCCGGCGGCTTGTTCGAGTGCTTTGGTTAGCTTGTGAGCAAGCTGCGCAAGCTGCGGTGAGTCGTGTTCCTGAAAGGCGGAGAGTTGGACCAAAGCTTTATCGCAGAGCAGCGGCACTTCGGCGAGTGTCGGCACTTCGTGCAACAGTTTGATGATCGGCGTCCACTCTTCACTGGAACCGATCGCGCGTTTCAGTTCCGGAAGCAGGCGGCCCCATGTAGTCAGCGACTCGACGTCGCGCTGGAGACAACCGACCTGACGTTTTAACGCGGTGACCCACCAGCGCAACTCTTTGAAGTTGTTCTCGCCGTGCTCGTGAGCGAGAGCGTTGACGATGTCGTCGATTTCGGAAGTGCGCCGGGCGAGGGCATCGATCAAGGTAAACCACGCCGGCAGATCGTCTCCCGAATCGTGGTTCACCAACTCGCGACACGCGCCAATCTCGTCGCGCAGTTCGCGAACGGTAACCACTTCGGTCCGTTGGCGAAAACTGCCCAGACCCGTCGCTGCAAACGCGAGCGCATCAACCGTGTCGATTAGTCCATGAATAATGTGCCGGCTAAACAACTTGTCATCCGGCAGTTCGACTGCGCCCTGTTTCACGGCGACAAGGTGGCCGGCGAGGTTGCCGCTATCGACCGTCGAGATGTATTGCGGCATCAACGGTTCGAGAGTGTTTGTGTCGTACCAATTGAAGAAATGGCCGAGCATCCGGCTCAATTTCGACATTGTTGTGAACGTCAGCTCCTGGCGTTCGACGAGCTCGAGCGTGCTGACGTAGCCAAGCTTATGGGCCGACGCGGTCGCGAGGAGTAACAGGCCGATGTTTGTCGGTGACGTGCGATGAGCGATTACGGGCGCAGGATCTTCCTGGTAGTTGTCGGGCGGTAACCAGTTGTCTTCCGTGCCGACAAACGTCTCGAAGAAGCGCCACGTGCGGCGGGCAATCGTGCGCGCAAATTGTCTCTCGTCCGCGCTGAGAACCTGACGTACGACCGGACGCGGCTTGCTGGCCCAAACGGCGATGAACGGCGACACGATCCAGATCGCCGCCAGCACGCCCATCAGTGGCAGCGCCGCCGGCTTCAGCACAATGGCAAGACCGAGCGCAACGAGCGCCAGTATTTCGGCCGGCAGCATCCACGCGAGAAACGAAACGACATCGTAACGCACCGAGCGTTCTGCTTCCGCCGCCGACACCCACTCGAGCAGCTTTCGGCGTGAGATCAGTTGCCGGTAAAGCGTACGCACGATCGCGTCGCCCATCAGGTAAGCCTGGTAAGGAAGAAAGACAAACGACAGCGCGATCTGCGCGGTGTTCGTGCGAAACTCGCCCCAGACGCTGTAG
>DASUOZ010000118.1:0-6738 GCA_036276375.1 Pyrinomonadaceae bacterium
CAGCATTAAACCGCTTCTGGTCCTTGCACCAGTTTTTGATCAGTTCAGAGCTCGCGAGCCAGTTGTGCGACAGGTCATCAAAGAACGTGGAGATAGTCGAAGGGTTTGTGCTGTAGAGGACGCCGGGGTTCGAGATGGTTATGAGCCACAGACGCACGGCGGTGGCGCCATACTCCGCGGCGAGCGTACGCATCGCGCGGTGGCGCTGCGCGCGATAAGGCGCCTGAAGTGTGGCGAAGTAGTTTGGCAGATCCACTTCGTCGAGCAGCAGCGACGTAAGCGAGTCGTCTGGTTCAAACGAACTGAACACGTAGAGACTCGTGCGCTTGATCCGAAATGCGCGGCACGCGCGCACGAACATATCGCTGAACACGATCTTCGTTCCGCGTAAGCGTCTATTGGTATATAAAATCCGCTTCGGATCCCCGGCCGAACCTGAGGTGACTGCGAACCTCCCGCCGGTGTTTTGATTTAAACTCCCACTGTACCTACGCCTCAGGCGCTCCTGATTAATCCCGAACCTCCGCAATCGCCTTCGCTGTAATTCAGTGAACGCAACACCAGCGACTCGAATCGCGCGCCCAATCGCACTCCTTAACCAATCATTGACGCGCCCTCTCATGCGAGCTCTTTCCGAGCGAGTGCGATCTGCTCCTCGTACATCCCAGCCAATTCGCGCACATCACCAGCGTCCAACAGCGCCGGATCGTAAGTAAACGTCAACCACGTCTGGCCCTGATGCGTCGCACCGTTGAGCGCCAGCCGCTGCCGCGCATGCAGCAATCCCACGCACTCGATTCGCGTTACGTATTTAAAGGCCTCCGTTGCATCGCCCGCCCAGCGATCGGCGTGCGAAAACACGGCCGTCGCCATATCGACCGTCGGCTGCTTTAGATAACCGTTCAGCAGCGGCGCCACGATCGGGCGCGGCAAGCGCGTGAACAGCGGCACTTTCGGCACGACCCATTCGCCGTGCTTTATCGCCCACGAAACCTGTTTGCGAACTTCGCGCGCCTTGTCGATCAGCGACGCGTGCGGCGCGTATTGCGCGTAGAGACGAATACGGCTGGTGCCGTTACCAAACCCTGACGTCGGATTTCCGCGGATGTTGAGCGGATACCAGAGTCCGATCTTTTGCGCGCGTTTGGGCGCATGTTTTTGGTTCCATTGCGAGAGCACTTCGAGCGTGCAGGTAGCGAGCAGATCGCTGTAAGTAAAGCCGCGCGCTCGGCGACAGCGCTCGCGCAAATCGTTCGCGGGAAAGTTAATGGTGTGCAACTGGCGTGCGCCGGAAGGAACGTAGTTGGTGGTCCATAAGGGATCTGACGCGCCGCTGAACGCAAACGCACTGCGTCGAACTGACGTCTGCGATTCGCGTAGCGTCACTCCGTCAAATGAAGCAGTCGTTGTTTCCGGGTCGATCAGGCCGTAAGCGACGGTGAGTTGATGGCCCAACCACAGCGCGGCGCTCAACCCGTCGGCCGCCACGTGGTGGAATCGCGTCACGAGTCGCGTTCCAGTTTCGGCGTCCGTAAACAAGGCTTGTCTTACAGGGGTTTGCCGGCGCACATCGAAACGATCGTTTACGAACGACTCGAGCGAAGGCTTACCGTTGCCGTTGAGTGGCAGCTGCGTTCGTCCGTTTGCGGCGCACACCCAACTTCGGTTTTTGAGCGTGCACGCGCTGGTGGGAAAGCGATTCATCGCACTCGTCGCGCCGGCGCGCAGGCGTTCAACTGACGGCGGATTACTGAGGTGAAGGACGATGGTGAAGTCCTGGGGTGAGTCGGCAGAGTCCAACAGGCTAAACGCGTAGTCGAGTATGGAGAGCTTTGCCTGGTTGTGGAGTGACGCGGTCATGATCGAGCTCGATGTCACATGCGCATGTCACGTTGCGGCCACCACCAGCGCCCGCTGGGCGCGGCTTCCACGAATGGTCGCAACTCGATCCACGAGAGCTTCGGTTGCAGGTGATGCTGGCGATGTATCGATAATCCGAGCGAGAACCAGTACATGAAGCGGCCGTAGTAATTATGCGAGCGTTCCTCCGGCGACCCGGTGGAGAAACCTTCGTGCGTTTGGACGGCGAATGGATACCAGAGCAGAAGTGAAACGAGCACGAGCGGCGGCGCCATGCCCCAAAGCAGTCGCGTTGGTCCAACGAACATCAGGACCACTGAATACAATGCAAAGATTCCGACGTAGTTGAGTAGCAATTCCCTTAAATCCGCTTGTTTCAAGCGTCGGCGTTTGCGCAGCCAGAAAAACCAGTGATGCGGCATAGCGATGGCGCGCAGCGAGAGCTCGAACAAGTTGCGCGACTTCATGAAGTGGTCGGGATCCCGATCGGGAATGTTTGTGAAGGCGTGATGCAACTGGTGAGTGCGGCGGAAGTTGGTGAAGGGAACCATGCTCGGCAGCAGCGCAATACGGCCCCACCAGAAGTTTGCGCGGCGCGTGCGCCCAAGATGGCCGTGAACGCTCTCGTGGGCCATCACCGTGCCGAGGAAGATCAGGTACGTGCGGATCAAAATATCGAGCGCGAGGTGAAGGTTATTCGCGACCGGTATGAACAACGAGCCGATTGCCAGCACGACGATCACACAAATAAGCGTGCGGTTGAGGTAGAAAATCTGTCGCCGCTGGACGGTCATTGCGTGAGGGTAGTCGCGCGGGCTTCTAGTATTGTGAATCTTTGTGGCAGTTAGTAGAGTGTCATGGCGCAGAGAGTGCCCGACGCGTTGCCTGTTAAAACGTGACGCTATGTTCTGGACGCGTATTCTCCTGCTTCTTCTTTTCGTCACTTCGGTGGCGGGTCAATCTCCGACTCAAACCGTTTCGCCGGTTGAGCCGCTCAACAAGCTGCGCGCGGAAGGCTACGAAGCGCTCTACAACCTCGACTACGAAGGCGCACGTCATCGCTTTCAAAAGATGATCGACCTCGCGCCCGATCATCCCGCCGGTCCGCAGTGTTTCGCCGCAAGCTTGTGGATTCAGCAGCTCAACGAATCCTGGGAGCTGAAGTCGACGCTCTACAGCGATAAGGTTTACAAGAACGAAAAGCCTAAGGTCGATCAACGCAAGGTTGACGAGTTTCGCAAATGGACTCGGCGCACGAAACAACTCTCCGAAGCGCGTCTCAAAAAGAACGCGCGCGACGTTGAAGCCCTCTACTTTCTCGGGGCGGCGGAAGGACTCGAAGCCGCGTATTCGGCCGCGGTTGAGCGTAAGTTTATGTCTGCCCTGCGCACGGGTTCGAGCGCGGTGGATCATCACCGCAAAGTGCTCGAATTGTCGCCGCAGTTTTACGACGCGGAGTTGACGATCGGTTTACAGAACTACGTGATTGGTTCGCTGCCGTTGCCGTTGAAGATGTTGGCGGGATCGGTCGGCGTGCGCGGCTCGAAGAAGAAAGGTTTGAAACAGCTCGAGCACGTGGCGCAGGAAAGTCAGTGGGGCCGCGACGTGGCGCGCGTGCTGCTGGTCGATCTTTACAAACGAGAGAAGCGTTGGGACGACGCGATTGCGACAGCGCGTGAGTTGTCGGCGCGATTCCCGCGCAACTATCTGTTCAAGTTGCAAGTCGCAGACGCAATAGCCTTGAAGATCGCCGCGGCGCGTAAAGCGAAGACTCCCGTCGATCCCGCCGAAGAACGCGAGCTCTTCGCGATTTTCGACTCACTCCTGCGCGACAAAATGTTCGCCGCACAAACTCAGCTCATCCAGTACCGCCGCACCGAGACGCAAAAGTTATTGAAGTGAGTTGCAGTAGAATCCCGACACCTGTCAGCGTGGGCCACACGTCGATGTATTCTCATATTAGATCCTGAAATTTGTATTGACATGGACCACACTCAGGAGTAGAGTGCGCTCACGTTTCCCGTTCTCACCCGACTTGAACAATCTTCCTTAACTCAGAGTCAATGGATAGTCGAATTAAGATTTAAGTTTCGATCAGCAGAGCTGGTCTACCTACCCGACACAAGGAGCAAAAAATGTTGCGAACGTCGAAGAGCCTCGCGATGGGTGGAGTGTGTCTTGTGGTCGTAGTTTGCGTAACGTGCGCTGTAGTCTTGATCACGCGCGCTTCGAGCGACGTGTCACAGACGGTCCAAACTGCCGCTACTTCACGACCGGTAAACACCGGCCGCAGAAATCTCGCGCTGCAGCCCGAAGCGTTTCGCGTGGCGCGGCAGCTGGGCAAGAGATTCGGTGCCGCAAGTCGATTAGCGACGGCAGCCTCAGGGCAGATCTCCATTGCGGGCGCTCAACAGGCAATGACGCTCACTCGCCGGCAAGCCGACAGTGGCGAGACAGTCGAGTTGAGTTTGGCGAATCGCGCTTTGACGTGGAGCGCGGATGCGGGAGCAAGAACAAATGCAGGCACACCTACGGAAGACGAACGGCTGTTACTTGAACGGCTGATCCTCGACAGCCCGGATCAATTTGTACTGGCGCAACTGCGCGGCGCCAGCTACTTCACGATTGCACGAAACGTTCGGCCCGTCGACGCGACCGACGGCTATGACGGTCCGTTATGGAACCTGGTACGCGTTGACGAACCGCAGGTTGAGGAGAATCGCAAAGCGTTGAGCACCTGGCGGATCTACTACATCAACGTCCAGACCGGGTTACCGGAGCGCGTTGAATATCAATTCAGCGGGAAAGAGATCCGAGCCGAGTTTCTTGAATGGACCGAAGCGGAAGGCGAGAAGACACCCGCGCGAGTCAGGTGGTCGAGCGGCGGCCAAACACTAATGGAATACCACGCCACCAGCGTCTCCCTCAATCAATAGATCCGCGCAGCATGAGCAATCTGATGAACTGGACCGCAAAGACACTCACCGCTCTCGTACTTTTAATGCTCGTTTGTGGCGTCAGCTTTGCCCAGGAAGCGGCGCGCCCAGATCGTGGCGCGACGCTCAACCGCAACTATCTCGCGTCCGATATCGAAAACATCAACCTGCAAAACGGCAACGTGCAGCTCTCGATTCCGCTTGCTGCATTGCCGCCGATTGCGGGTGGCAAGCTCTCGTGGACCGTCAGCGCCCATTACAACAGCAAGATTTGGGACGTGCTGCGGACACAGGAAGAACCGGCGGGAACCGTCTGGCTGCCTTATGTGGTGGACACACCGGCAGCCAGTGGCGGCTGGACCATCGGGGGCGCCTATGCAGTCGTTTTCCGCAACGCGAGGGATGACTTCGATCGCGTGCAATACGACTTGAGTAGCGGGTTGTCACAAGGTGAATGCGATCTGCTGAATAACTTCCAATATTGGAAAGTGCTTTTGGTAACGCCGGACGGTTCCGAACGTGAACTGCGACCGTTGGACTACGCGTCGTATTCCGGCAGTCAGGATTTTTTGCGCGGTTACTACAGCACGATTCCGACCGGCAGTGCGATGCGCTACTACTCTCTCGACGGTAGCAATTTATACGCGAAGATCAGCAGCAATACGGACTGGACCGTCTACATGCCGGACGGCACGCGAGTCATCCAGACGCCGGACGGCGTGCAGCGAATTCAGGATACCAATGGAAACAAGATCAAGATATTTACTGATGCGAACGGAACGCACTATCAGGATGAACAGACCACAAACCGCGAGATTCGTGTCGTCTACGATCCTGCGGCCAACAGTGGCCAGGGCCGCTACCGCGTGTTTTATCCGACGGTCACCGGCATAGAGCATTACATCGACGTGAACATGGGAACGACGATCGTTCAGGGTAAGACGCATCCCGTGGATGATTTTGATGGGATCAACGAAAACATCTGTCAACGAACGGCGAGTTTATATACGGAACTGCCAGTGGTTCGCGACATCGTTTTTCCGCAGACGGAGCCGAGTCAGCCGCAACGCAAGTTCGCCTTTAGCTACAACTCCGATACCACGGAGAACACAACGAGCGAGGTCAACTGGGTTTGTGGCGTTAATGAGAACTACACGCGCGCGGCATCCATTGGCTGGGGAGAACTAAGCCGCGTGATCATGCCACCGGGCACGATACAAACGGCTGCCTACACTGACTACTCGTACGAACTCGACCACATTCACTCGCTACTGTCTTCCACGGATGAACTGGCAAACACCGGCGTCTCGCAAAAGAAGCTCTATCACGATGGCATTTCCGACACCTGGACCTATGGGATTGGGCCAAGCGGAAGCAGTGTCACCAGCCCTGACGGAAGTAGTCTCAGCGAATGGAGATACTGCGCGACGTTTGGTGAACCGGGTTGTTCGACCGACAAAGCAGGTCTGGCCTATCGACTGAGGCAACCGTTCGTGATGACGGAGAAGCACTGGATCAACCTGACTTTCTCAGGAGGCGATAACATCGGACCGGGTGGTTTGATTTCCCCTTTTAACCCGGTGGTTGACTATGAGTACACCACTCTACTGGATGCGAATAACAATGCGCTGAAGATGTCGGCGAGGAAGTTTCAGTATGACTACAACGGCAACGTCACGCAGGTTGTCGAATACGACTGGTTTGATCCCGCGCTGGTGTCACGAGACGCCCAAGGTGTGCCGACGGCTGTGCCGGCGAGCGCTACGGTACTGCGCACTACGAACAGTTCCCATTACAACCAGGCGAGCAGCTCAACTTCGACGAATGTCTACGCAAAACGTGCACTCGCCACGGGCACCCCGCTGATACTTAACGCTCCGCGACAAACAACCGTTGGTCCGAGCATAGTCCGGTTCAGTTATGACGGGCAGGCGTTCGACGT
>DASUOZ010000119.1:0-2445 GCA_036276375.1 Pyrinomonadaceae bacterium
AGAGGACGGCGCGTTTTTCTCACTCTCCTTTTGTGTCTTTTGTGCCTCTTTGTGACTCAAGATAGTCTCTAACCTTCTTCAAATCTTCCCAGGTCTCGCGCTTCTTCGAAGGGTCGCGCAGCAAGTATGCGGGATGAAACGTTGGCATCACTTTGATGCCTTTGTACTCGTGAAAACGGCCGCGCGCGCGGGTGATGCCTTCGCGCGTGTCCAGCAGGTTTTTCATGGCCGTGTTGCCGAGCACGACGATCACTTCGGGTTGCGCCACCGAGATCTCGCGCTCGAGAAACGGTTTGCAGGTGGCGGCTTCGTCCGGCATTGGTGCGCGATTGCTGGGCGGGCGGCAGCGATTGACGTTGCCAATCAGCACTTCTTCGCGTTTCAACCCGATCGCTTCGATGATCTTGGTGAGCAACTGTCCGGCTCGGCCCACGAACGGGCGTGCCTGCGCGTCTTCATCGGCGCCCGGCGCCTCGCCGACGAACATCAGTCGCGCTTTGCGATTTCCTTCCGTGTGGACCACGTGCGTGCGTTCGAGATGTAGCGGGCAGCGAGTGCAGTTTCCGATCTCGGCGTGAATCTGTTCAAACGTTTCGCTTGAGGGAGAAAGCTGCGGCTCAGAAAAAATCCCTCCCCTAATACCTTCGACGCCAAGCGCGCGCAGGTGTTCGAGCTGTTTCTTTGTTTCGGCTAAGAGTTGCTGGACTTCCGGAGATGGTTTCATGCTGATCGAAGACTGACGATAACGTCCAGAATCCGGTTCGCGGCTTCGCTTTTCGAAAGCGCCGGCAGTTCTACCGGTTCATCGTTCTGGGCGGTGAGTATCGTAATCGCGTTCGTCCGCGAATCAAAACCGGAATCCTGACGCGTGACGTCGTTAGCTACGATCGCGTCGAGTTTTTTCTGCCGCAGCTTTTCGCGCGCATTCGCGATCAGGTTTTCAGTCTCCGCCGCAAAACCCACCACCAGCATTCCATTCGTGCGCGAGGCAGCAACGTTTGCGAGCACGTCTGGTGTTCGTTCGAGCGTGAGCGTGACCGACGGTTCCGTCTTCTTGATCTTTTGTTGGGCTCGCTGCGACGGACGGTAGTCGGCAATGGCGGCCGCGCCGATGAAGACCGACGCCTGCCGGCTCTCGCGCGCCACGGCTTGGTCCATCTCTTCGGCGGACAAAGCCCGGACGATTCTGGCGCCCGCGGGTGGATCCACAGTGGTGATTCCCGCGACGACGGTCACCTCACCGCCGCGTTTCAAGGCCGCCTCGGCGAGGGCAAATCCCATTCTTCCCGACGAACGATTCGAGATGAACCTCACGGGATCGATCTCTTCACGCGTTGCGCCGACCGTAATCAGAAAACGCTCGCCGACCAGATCTTTTTTTGCCTTCGATCGGAGTATCTCCAGCGCCGCGGCCACAATTTGCTCCGGTTCACTCAAGCGTCCCGGACCAATCGTCCCGCACGCCATCTCACCGGCGTCCGGCTCGATGATGTGCACACCGTCGGCGCGCAATCGTTCGAGATTCCGTTGGGTGGCCGGGTGCAGCAGCATCGTCGTGTTCATCGCCGGCGCGATCAGCACGGGCGCGGTGCAGGCGAGATAAGTAGAGGTCAGAAAGTCGTCGGCGACGCCGTTCGCAAATTTCGCGATGATGTTTGCGGTGGCCGGCGCGACGACCAGCAAATCCACGGTCTGTGAAAACGTGATGTGGGCGATGGGATCGGGATTGTCCGGCGCGTAGTCGTCAACGATGACGTGCGCGCCCGATAGCGCGCGAAACGTCAGTGGCTGCACGAATTCACAGGCGCGTTTGGTCATCGCCACGCGCACGTTGCAGCCTGCGCGCTGCAATCCACGAAGGACCTCGACCGCTTTGTAAGCGGCGATACCACCGGAGACACCGAGAGCGACGTTTGAATTGGCTGAAGGACTTTGGGGATCTGACGCAGACATCGCGCTTAACGGAAAACGAAGATCAATGTAACATTGCCGAAAGACGCGCGCAATTTAGTCAGGCCAGCGCCTGTTATAATTTGCGGTCAATAATCAAAATAGGATATTTCTCAGACGACATGGATACTTAGCCAAATAGTCGTCAGGCGGCAAAATCATGGCCACTGCTAAGGGAAGATTAACCGCTCTCGTGCCCACGCTAATAATAGTCGCTCTGCTGTTGCTACTGTTCGTGTGTGCGCCCGCGGCTGCCAAAGCCCAGAGCCAGGGCTCGGAAGAAGAATTTGGTCCAGTGGTACGCGCGTATCTCGGTTACCTCAAGAGCGAGCAGGAAGTCGTTGACGACCGCGTCAGCCGCCGGGAGGTCAGTCCCACCTATTACCGTCACAACTCCAACCGCATAAAAGCCTTGCGCCAGATGGCGATTCGCCTCGCCCGTGAGAGCCACAACGATTACCTGCCGGAGCTGGAAGCGGTCTCGGCGGGGGAACT
>DASUOZ010000120.1:0-3396 GCA_036276375.1 Pyrinomonadaceae bacterium
CACGCCGGCTTGGCGTTGTCGACGAAGGCACGAATGCCCGCCGGTTTGAAGCGCGGCAGGATGCCGCCGATTCTGCTTACCTGATTGGCAGGGACACTCGCGGGCAACGCGAGTTTGAACGAGCAAGGAATCCGCTCGTCCCACGCAAGGCCCACGATCGCACCGCCGTCGTAGTCGAAGACGCACGCGTCGAAGTTGAAATCGTTGTCGTAAATACCGACCGGTTCGCTCGGCATCGCGAATGCCGAGAAGTCGTAGAGAGTTCCGTCGCAGACGCCTTCGGCGACTTTGAAACGCCACTCGGATCGGCCCCTCGGAGCTGAGGGGGTCTTCACTATCTGGTGAAACGCGGCTGAAACGAGGTCTTCTTCGTTCGTCGGATCCAGTGGTTGAAGCTCGGGCTCCGCGGGCAGAATGAAGTCGCTGTTATTAACGGCGGCGAAGTCGAAGATGCCGCCCTGGAAATAGATGACCCAATCGTCGACGGGACAATTATCGAGTGTGGCGCCGTTGAACTGATCGATCACCAGTTGCTTGCCCGCGGGAATAAAGCCGTTGAAGAGAATTCCCTCGCCCGTGTCCGGACAAAAGACGCTCGGCATCACCGTGTGATCGCTTACGCCTTCGATAAGCAGACGAAGCGGCGCGGCCGCGGGGCTCATGTTTTCGACAATCCACGAATCGAGTTGCCAGCGTTCGGCAGGGTCGACCTTTTTGCGCCGGATCGGGTTTTCGTATAGAAAGATCTGTTCGCGCGGTTTGTCCGGCAAATGGGAAAACTCGATCGTGGCGCGGTGAGAGAAGCCGTCGTCGTCGATATGCACTATCAGCGGCGCATCGGGCTTTTCGCGAACGATGTTGGCGTTGAGAAAGATCGCGGCCGTTTCGAGTAAGGCGACGGGAGTGCCGAGGCCAACGAGATGCACGCGCGCGATCCGCCTCACGCGTTCGCGCATCAACGACAACTTCTGTTCGTAAGCGAGGTCTTCATCGCCGAGGATATCTTCAAAATAGAACGCGGTGAGATTCAGCGCGCCGGCCAGCAACACGATGTCGTCGGCGTGTTCGGCAACCTTGATGCGATGCGCGCGTTGGATGCGCAGCAGATGAGTGTCTGCCTCCTCCAGGGGCGCGGCGAGCATGCGAGTGACCTCGTGCAGGAGCTTCGTACTTTCGGTCGCGCCGCAGTACGAGGGGAAGAACTCGAGGATGCGCTCAGCTTTAGCCATCGAGTGCTCCTTGCAGTTGGACGTTCACCGATCCGAGCGTGAGCACCTGGTGCGACTCGACCGGAACTTCGTCGGTGTTGTTGAGCACGCGTCCTGATTCTTCGTACTGCGCATTCACGATGACGGCGTTGTCGGTTATCAACTGAAGACCCGGTGCGGCGCTCGCGAGCACGCGTGTGATCACGGTGCGCAGATCCGACTTGAGCAGCTTTTCGTGCGTGGACACGAAATTTGTCTTCAGATCCGTTTCGAGTGCTGCATTGAGCGCCGCCGTGATCTCCGTTCCGGCGGTCGCGCCAGGTGTTTCTTCGACGAGCACGAGCAGATCGATCAGGACCGTTTCGCCCATCAAGCCGACGAAGACGTTGTTCATTGCGACTCGTGCTTTGCGACCGTCCGTGTTGACGTTTGCGCTGAAGAATGGACCGGCAGGCGCGTCGGTGCCGCGTGCGGCGCCCACTTGTAAACTAGTGTCTGCCACTTCCTCGCGGCCGACGATGCGCGCAAGTAGCTTGTTGAAAACGATATCGGCGCCCATTGGCAACGTGTCGATAAACTCGACCACCGACGTGCGCACCTCGTCCTCGATGTTCTCTTTTTGCGAGACCGAGAGATTGCCTTCAGTCAAACGCAGCAGCACTTCGATCTGTAGATCGAGAATGCCTTGGTCCATGCGACCGAGAACCTCCGGTGGGAAATGCGTTGAGGCCTGTGCCGCACCGCTGCCGAAGTCCTGAAGAACTTCTTCGCGCGTGAGACCGCCTTCAGCAGGCGCGGCGCCGTTCGAGCTTGCGGGCGCCGAGGATCGTGACGGCAGATTGTGTACAACTCTGACGCCGGCGGGCCGCGCGGTGAAGATCGTTTCTTCGATGCGGCGGACCAAATCGGGATCAACCGTTGAGCCCAGACCGAATTTGACTTCGACGCGTCCCGGAGCATCCGTCGCTTCCGTAACCTGAACGTTCCCTTCGTTGATCCCGGGAATCTCTTCAATCAGACTGAACTTGATCGAGTCGAGCGTGGATTTGCCGGCACGTTCGAGCGTGCCTTTGACCCGGCGGCGCAATTCCTCGTCCGTCTCCTTTTCCGTGGCGAAGAAAGTCGCCGCATCGTTCGTCGCCGACTCGATACCGAAGATCGGCCGGTTGATATTTTTGATCGTGCCCGCCTCGACTTTCCCTGCCGGTCCTTCAACTTGCGCGCGCACCGCGGCCGTGACTGAAAGCTGACCCTTGCGCAGGATGCGCTTGTCGGTCGTCTCGAAGTTCTGGCCCTGATCCGTCGAAACGAGCGTGCCTGAAGGAATCGTGATGTCGCCTTCCGCAGGCGTACTGCGCCGGAAGAGCACTTCGCCGCCCGCAAACTTCGCGTCTTTACGATCCAGACCGAGCAACGCCGCCACGTGGTCCAATGAGAAACCGGTCGCGGTATCGACGAAAGCCGACTCGTAGATCATCTCCATCTGCTTGTGCAGCACGGCGTACTCGCGCGCGAACGCTTCGCCGAGCGTGGCCGTGACGCTGCCGGGATTCCGATCGGTCAAGCGGGGCGCGCGTTCCTGCGGGTAATAGCTGACGTAGAAGTAGGAATGATCGTCAGGCAGTCGTCCCTGCTGGTTCCAAACGATCGCCTCCTGATCGGGTTTGTAGGTGTAGTCGATGCCGCCTTCGAACAGCACGAACTCACGGTTCCGCTGGCCCGAGACTTTCACCGAAGCAGCGACGATTCCGGGCGACGCCAGTGCGTACGGCTGATCGATTCCCGTGAACAGGTGTTCCTCGCGCGTGACGCCGCCGGTGAGCGCCGTCAGCAGATCGTCGACAAAACGTTCGTAAGGTTGAGCAACAAAAGTCATGGCAACGGCCCTCCGAATGAGAAGGGCACGACGAATGAGAGCGCGTCGGGAACTCTCTTCATCCTGACCGTGATCGTGACATCAACTTTGTCGCGGTTTTCGCGTCCTTCGCCTTGCTTCACCACGACCGACTCGATCGCTTCGAGCCGCGGCTCCTGCCGCAAACACTCCAGCACGTACAGCTTGATCAGGTTTCTGTTTGACTCGACATTTGGTTCACCGATCAGCCGGTGGTGTTTTGAGCCGTAGTTCGGATGGCCCAGGCCTGCGAGCTCACCGACTTCGGTTTGCAGTCGCATGATCAGCGCCTGC
>DASUOZ010000121.1:0-7731 GCA_036276375.1 Pyrinomonadaceae bacterium
TCGCGCAAAGTGCGGCGGCGGCGACGAAAGTCGACCAATCGGTCGTTGTCGGAATCACGGCGGTGGCATTCATGACGATTCGGCAAGCCGGGCTCGCGGCGTTTGAACAGTCGCCCGGCAAGGTGATGCTCGACAAGAAGCATGCGCGGAAGTCTGCGGAAGACGTCTTGCGGGAACGTGCGAAGGACGACAGCCAGGGATTGTTTGGGTTTTTACGAACGGTCAACAAGAAGTGGACCGTCACTTACGACGAAAACGACGACGCGGCGAAGTATCGTTTGAATCACGTTCAGGATCTTGCGTGGGGAGCTGCGGACGATCGTTCGAAAAACTGGCGCGATATCGATCCCCGGCGAGTTGAAGGGCCGATTCCGGTCGAGTGTCGCTCAGCCTCTTGCGGAACGTGTTGGGTCGGTGTGCTCGGCGGCGCCGAGAAGCTGTCCGACGTCGCGGCGCGTGAAGGAAAGAAAATCAAAGAGTTTGGGTACATCGAAACCTCGGAGACCAAACCCCTCATCCGCCTCGCCTGCCAGGCCCAGGCCTACGGCGCAGTCTCCATCGTCATTCCTCCGTGGAATGGCGTGTTTGGAAAATATTTAAAACGCCACGGATGACCGCGGACGAACACCGAGAAAGAAATTTAGACCAGCCTTCGGGGTCGGCTCGATCCGTATTCGGCCGTGTAACTCCGTGGCCGCCTCTCCTGTTTGTGCTTGCCGCTGCGTTGTTGTGGAGCACGGGCGGGCTGTTTATTAAGTGGACCAGTCTGAGCGGGCTCGAGCTGTCGTTTTGTCGTTCGTTCTTTGCCGCGATCACCGTTGCGATCGTTACGAGGCATGAAGGTTTCCGCCTGAACCGCATCACGGCGTTCGCGTCGGTGCTATACGCGGCGCTATTGATCCTGTTTGTCGCCGCGACCAAGGAAACCACTGCCGCAAACGCGATCTTCCTGCAATACACTGCCCCGGTTTACCTGCTCGTTCTCGAACCACTGATCTACAAAGAAAAGTTTCGCTCCCGAGATCTGATCACGGTGCTCGTGTGCATCGGCGGCATGGCGCTGTTTTTCGTGGGCCAACTCCGACCGCAGGACGTCACCGGCAACTTGTTTGCGCTCGCGTCGGGCTTGTGTTTTGCGCTCTACTTCCTCTGTCTGCGCCATCCCAAAGCACGCGAAGTGAATCGCGCTTCATCCGTCATTTACGGCAATATCCTCGCCGTGCTCGTCACCGCGCCGTGGGGCCTGGCGGCGATCCCAAACCTCACTCTGCACGACACCTTTAGCGCCGTCTATCTCGGTGTCGTCCAACTGGGCATTGCTTACGCACTGTTCACTGTGGCAATGGCGCGTGGCGTGAGGTCGTTGGACGCCGGGATTATCTGCTACGTCGAGCCGGTGCTGAATCCCGTCTGGGTCTTTCTGGTTTTGGGTGAACAACCTTCGCGCTGGGCTTTACTTGGCGGAGCCATCATCGTCAGCGCCGTCATTGCGCACATGCTCGTCGACGCCCGTTTGAAGAAGGCGGCTAAAGCAACCATCTAGGACGGCTGTCGTAGTAACTGGGCGAGCGATCGGGAAAACGCTTTTTGTAGCGATGATAACGCGCGAGCAGTTTCTCGTAGCGCAGGTCCGACGAGCGCATCTTCCGGTGCGGAATGGTCCGGAGGTGGTCTTCGATCTTGCGCATGTGACGCGGCGAGAACCGCCAGTCGTAGTCTCGAAGATCGTAAAGACTCGTCAGCGCATAACCTTTCAGCCGTCCCGAAAAGTCGACAAACGGGTCGAAATAACTCCACGCCAGGTCGCGTAACGAACGGTAAACGGGTTTGCGCCCGTGAAGCCCGATATCGCGCGAACGGCCAATCGAGCCCCAGCGGTCGTCGTGACGGAAAACAAAAACCACGTGGTCCAGCAGATCCTGTGATTCGAGATCCAACAGCAGCGGCGGGTAACCGTGCTGTTCCATGATCACCGCAGCGGCAACGGCGCTCTCGAGGCAGTGTGCCTCCTGGTGTTTGATCAACTCCCGGAACGACCGCAGAGTTGGGCCATTTTTCTCCCGATTGTACGGAAGCGCACTAAAGTAACGTTGCACCTTAACGGGCGTATTCAGCCGTCGTATTAGCTTCCACTCAGCCGCCGTGAATGCATTTCGCGATACTTTGTTCATGGATGTGACAAAAGAGGGAAGCCCCACTTGCCTGAATCACTCGCAAATGTCAGACTTACCAGGTCGCTAGCGTTTATAGCGCGATTAATAAATCTTTTGAAACGACTTTCCAAATGAACCAGCAGGCCGCAGCTTCACAAAAATCCCGCGCAGAACAAGAAACTGAAAATGAGGCAAACCGCTTGAGAGAGCAAGTGGAGGCAGCGCTTTCCATTGTCGCCCAACGCTCTCCAGACGAAGTTGACGCGTTGCAAACCGCCGCCGATCGTATCGAGCGCGCCGCACGCGATCTCTCGGATGCGCTGCGCGAACTGGCCCAACTACGCGGGGCCACTGAAGAATCTTAAAACAACTTTAGCAGTCGACGGTTTGACCGTAGTTCCCCGTCCTGTATACCTGGAGACAACTTCATGACTTCCATGCGCACTGAACGAATCACTGAACACCTGGGCCGTAAGAATACGGCAGTCGAGTTGGACACGTATGGCATTAAAGAGCCCGCGCGCGTGTACTGGAACCTCAGCACACCAGAGCTCTACGAAGAGATCGCGCGCCGTAACGAAGGTGTTCTTTCAAATCATGGCGTAATACTGGTCGATACCGGCGAACACACAGGCCGCTCCGCAAAAGACAAAGCGATCGTGCGCGAACCAGGCAGTGAAGACAAAGTGTTCTGGGGCGACGTAAATAAAGACTTTCCGCAAGCGAAGTTCAACGCACTGAAAGAACGCATGATGGCTTACGCAAAGGGCCGCGATCTTTTCGTGCAGGACACGTTTGTCGGCGCCGATTCACAATACCGGCTGCCGATCCGCGTCGTCACGGAGCTTGCGTGGCATTCGCTCTTCGCGCGCACGATGTTCATCAGCAATGACGCGGAAAAGCAAGCGCATCAACCTGAGTTTACAATCATCAACTTCCCCAGCTTCCAGGCAGATCCACAACGCGACGGCACGCGCTCGCCCACGTTCATCCTGATGGACTTCAGCCAGCGACTCGTCCTAATCGGCGGCACGTCTTACGCCGGTGAAACCAAGAAGAGCGCCTTCACGATCATGAACTACCTGTTGCCGCAGCGCGGCGTGATGAGCATGCACTGCTCCGCGAACGTGGGCGCTGAAGGCGATGTGGCCATCTTCTTTGGTCTGTCGGGCACCGGCAAGACAACGTTATCCGCGGATCCCGAGCGGCGTTTGATCGGCGACGACGAACACGGCTGGTCCGACAACGGCGTCTTCAATTTCGAGGGCGGTTGTTACGCGAAGGTCATTAAGCTGTCGGCAGAAGCCGAACCGGACATTTACCGCACGACAAAGATGTTTGGCACGCTACTGGAGAACGTTGTATACGACGAAGTGACGCGCGTGATCGATCTCGACGATGCAGGGAAGACGGAAAACACGCGCGCGTCGTATCCGCTCACGAGTATCGACAATATTGTTCCCGAAGGACGCGCCGGTCATCCGCGAAACATCATCATGTTGACGGCGGATGCGTTTGGTGTGTTGCCGCCGGTTGCGCGGCTGAGCCCGGAACAGGCGATGTATCACTTCCTGTCCGGTTACACGGCGAAGGTGGCGGGAACGGAAAAAGGAATCAAAGAACCGGAAGCGACTTTTTCAACCTGCTTCGGCGCGCCGTTTATGGTGTTGCATCCGGGTGTTTACGCCGATCTGCTGGGCAAGCAGATGGCCCGGCACCAGGCAGCGTGCTGGTTGGTGAATACGGGTTGGAGTGGTGGTCCTTACGGCGTTGGGAAACGGATGAAGATCGCGTACACGCGCGCGATGATTCGCGCCATTCTCAACGGCACGTTGGCGCAGACCGATACGATACCCGATCCGATTTTTGGCGTTTCGATTCCGGTTTCGTGTCCGGATGTGCCGGGTGAAGTGTTGCAGCCGCGCAATACGTGGGCTGACAAGGATGCTTACGACCGTCAGGCGAACGATCTCGCGCGGCGGTTTAATGAGAATTTTAAGAAGTACGAGGCGGGAGTATCGGACGCAGTGCGCGCGGTCGCGCCGAAGGCCTAGAAGAGCCATCCACAGATTGCGCGGAATCTGTGTAATCTGTGGATGGTTTCGGTTGTCGTGGATCTAACCCGGCGGCCAGCTCAGCGGGCGGCCGCCGAGAACGTGAACGTGCAGGTGAAAAACTGATTGACCTGCACCGGCGCCGGTGTTGATTACAGTTCGATAGCCGCCCTCATCCGGTCCTTCGTCGTTTGCGACTCTCGCACCTACACGAAGCAAATGGCCCAAGAGCGGTTCGTCCTTTTGCGCGGCGTCGTCGAGTGATTCAAGGTGCTCTCGCGGGATCACTAAGACGTGCAGTGGCGCCTGCGGATTGACGTCGCGAATCACCACGCAACGCTCGTCCTGATGTACAAACTCCGCCGGTATCGTTCCCGCGATGATCTTACAAAATAGACAACTCTCGTTTGCCATTACTTCTCCTTAGCTCTAAACCTCAAACCGGTTCGACAACTTCCTGAAGCTGACTCGTCGTCACTGGCGCCCTGACGCGTTCGATCTCCGCGCCGACCGCCGACAGCTTCGCCTCGATCTTCTCGTAACCGCGATCGATGTGATAAACGCGATCGATCACCGTCTCACCGTAGGCGATCAGTCCGGCCAGCACCAGCGACGCCGAAGCACGAAGATCCGAGGCGATGACCCGCGCGCCTGTGAGCCGCGTTGGACCGTCGACAATCGCACTGCGCCCATCGATATGAATTTGCGCGCCCATACGTTGCAGTTCCGAAGCGTGCATGAAACGGTTTTCGAAAACAGTCTCGACGATTTCCGACCGCCCGCGCGCCTGCGTCATCAGCACCATGTACTGCGCCTGCATGTCGGTCGGAAACTGCGGATACGGCTCGGTCGTCACGTCGCCTGCTACCAGTCCGTCAGGACACGTGACCTTCAACGTGGTCGGATTCAGTTCCTGGATGACCACGCCGGCCTCGCGCAACTTCGCAATGACACTCGTCAAATGATCAGGACGGCAATCCTTGATCTCGAGCTCGCCGCCCGTGAGCGCCGCGGCGACGATGAACGTTCCCGTTTCGATGCGATCGGGAATGATCGTGTGCTCCGCGCCGCTGAGTGCTTCGACGCCTTCGATCTGAATCGTGTCGGTTCCGGCGCCGTTCACACGCGCGCCCATCTTGTTGAGCAGGTCGGCGAGATCGACGATCTCCGGTTCGCGCGCGGCATTGCGCAGCGTCGTCGTTCCCGTGGCGAGTGTCGCGGCCATCATCAGGTTTTCCGTGCCGGTGACTGTCACTTTGTTGAACTGAATGTCGGCTGCGTGCAAACGTCCGTTCCCGGGTGCGCGCGCCACGACGTTGCCGGCTTCGAGTTTTACTTGCGCACCAAACCTTTCAAAGCCGCTTAAATGCAAATCAATTGGCCGCGTACCAATCGCACAACCGCCCGGCAATGAGACTTTCGCCTTGCCAAACCGCGTCAGCAATGGCCCAAGCGCCAGCACCGATGCACGCATCGTTTTCACAAGCTCGTAAGGCGCCTCGAAAACCTCGATATGCGCCGCGGTGATCTTGTGTGTTCGGAGCTCGGGCGTGAGCACGGTGGCGCCGATGTCCTCGAGCAAACGCCGCTGCGTGATTATGTCGCGCACGTACGGAATGTTGTGCAGCGTCACGGTATCCGGCGTAAGCAACGCCGCCGCCATGCAAGGCAACGCGGAGTTTTTGGCGCCACTAATCGAGACTCGGCCCTGAAGAGGTTGGCCCCCGACGATACGAAATTTGTCCACGATGCCCGACAGATTAAATGAAAACGGGCAAACGTGAAAGTGATAAAAAAGGTGCGACAGGGATTGCGCCCTGTCGCACCAGTTCACCGCCCTCTGCTCGTAAACTCTTATTGCTCCCCGGACGCGCGCTGGATGCGGACGCCGCCGTTGGTCGTCCTCGCTTTGACCGTCGCGCCGCCGGCGCCAAGATTCACCGCCAGCTCCTTTGTTCGGCGATCTTGAGCCATGGCAACGGGAAAATCGACACTAATGCCGCCGTTAACGGTGCCAGTTTCCAGATGTGCCGAATAGTGCTCGGGAATCGACATAACCACGCCGCCGTTGGTCGTGCTCACGTCGAGCGTTTCGCCGTCCCAGCGGTCGCCCGTGAGCTCGATAACCAACCCGCCGTTGGTGGTCGAGCCACGGACTGCGCCGCCCACTTTGCGCAGCACCACGCCGCCGTTGGTCGCGGTGAAATCGATGCGACCGTTTACTTCGGAAATAACAATGCCGCCGTTGCGGGTCTCAAGGGAAAGGTCGGCACGGCGCGGGACAAAAACTTCGTAACTCACGTCCCAGTGGTAGTCCTGCCGGTTCTCAGGACCGCTGGCAAAAATCTTCGCGCCACTGGTTTCGATTCTGATTTCCTTCGAAAGTGCTTCGGCTTCGGCCGCAGTCGGCGCGCCGGTCTGCACGCGAGCGCGCACCAAAACCTGGTTCTGGTCCCAACCCTTCACTGAAACGCCGCCGTTTTGACGGCCGTCTACCGCGATCGTGCCGCCGCTGGGCGCGAGTGTCTGCTCGCGGATTTCGCAGTTACCAACGAGCCGGTCGTTGTGCCAGTTTTGATTGCGGCAAGTTAACGAGCCGTCTCTAGCTTTTACCTTATCGAGCTTGTCGGTCTTTTGCGCCAGACCGCTGATGCCGGCAGTGGCTGCGAGTGCTGCGACGAGCACAGTACGTCCTAAAAACCTCAACATGGTGGGTCTCCTTCAATCGTCCGGAATTGCTTCGTTTATACAGTCAGTTCGTGGTTTCTGAATCGTTAACACCACAAGATTGGGGGTTGTGGCAGGAAATTCAGCGCTTCTGGAGGACTACGATGCGCGGAATGCACTGTAAATCGGGAAGAATGTCCTTCAGCGTCCAGACGCTTTCATCGACGAGCCGTTGCACCGTTTCGCCCTGATCAAAACCGATCTCCATGAGGAGGTGCCCGTCTTCGCGCAGAAACTGCGGGGCTTCGGCAAGTAAACGTCGAATTACGCTGAGACCGTCAGCTCCAGGTGATAAGGCGACCAGCGGTTCGTAGTCTCTGACTTCGCGCTGTAAGCCGGGAAGCATGCTGGCGGAGACGTACGGCGGGTTTGAAATTATTAGGTCAAACTTCCGTTTCGAATCTAATCCTGAAAAACAATCGGAAGTTAAAAACTCGATACGGTTCTCGCCTAAGAGGGTGCGCGCGTTTTGCCGCGCGACGTCCAGCGCGGCTTCCGAGATGTCGAGCGCGACGGCGCGGGCATCGCGACGCTCGCACAGCAACGTGATCGCGATGCATCCCGAACCTGTCCCAACGTCACAAATCACGGAGTCAGCCTTCATCACTTGCAACGCCGCCTCAACCAGCAACTCCGTCTCGGGCCGCGGAATTAAGACGTCCGATGTCACGCGAAACGCGCGGCCGTAGAAATCCTGCGTCCCCGTTATGTATTGCGCCGGCTCACCGGTCGCACGACGCGCCACTGCACTTGCAAGACTCTTCAGTTCCTCATCACTCAACGCGTCTTCCGCATGA
>DASUOZ010000122.1:0-3330 GCA_036276375.1 Pyrinomonadaceae bacterium
GTTCAGTTTTTCGAGTTCGATTCGTTGTTTTTCGTTCTCGGCTCGGAGGCGTTGGTTTTCGAATTCGGTGCGGAGGTGCGCGGCCTGTTGGGTCAATCCGTAGAGGCCGTAGCAGAGGCCGAGTCCGAGCACGCCGACAGCGGCAATGAAGCTCGTAACGACTCTCTTTTCAACGCGAATTCTTTGTACTCGAGCTTTGGAACGCGACGTGTGGGCAATGATAAAAGCGTAAAAACGGTCGTCTCTGGCCATTTTGGGCAACTCCTGTTGCGCGCACGTTTAATGCCGGGGGCTGCGCGGCAACGAAAAGGCACAAACTCGCCAAATGCGATTTGCGCTAATTACGGGAAAGTTTTGTTTTCAGAAACCTACTTGAAGATTTGCAGCGGTTGGATTGAAAACCTCAAGGTCCCTCCGAGGTGAAATCCATCCGGCCGGTTCTGCAAAAGAGCCCTGACCCTATCACAGGCCTGTGAGGAGGCGCAACTTTGCAAGAGAAAAACAATTCACAAATAAGGGAGATAGAATGTTCGCGTTTTTAGACGTCTTCGTACTCGCGCCGCTTGCGAGCCCGGTCACGGAAAATCGCCAACACGATCATCACCAGCACCGCCAAAAATACGACCACGATTGCGATTTTCAGCAACGTAAGCAGAAACGCGACGAGGCCGATCAACTGCTTTAGCAGCGCCACGATCAGAAGAATGAGTGCGATTAAGCCGCCGAGTCCGCCTGCAACTTTAACCAAGCCACAACACATAAAGTTTTCCCCGTTAGTATTACCGAACTGCTTATTTCGATCTCCGTTCGAACGGCAGCGGCTTCACGTCACCTCGCGCGAACTGAGTAGTTTCTCCGGTGCGAAAATTAGTTGCGTCAGTCGGCCGCGTGCCGGCAACCACTGACGGCGGCGGACGACGCGAATCGAAGCGCACGATTCGATCCGACGCCTTACTGCGGCGAATATAGTCAAACAACATGTAAGCGCCAAGCGCAACGAGTGCCACCGGCAGCAATTCCTTAATCGGCAACGTCACCCGCAGCAATGTGTGCAACAGGAAGAGCGTGCCGATGATGATCAGTGTCGTGCCCCAGGCCAGCGGATTCCCATAGAGGCGCCGCGCAATCACGTCGTCTTCCGCATCCGGGCTGAGTCCCGCGCGCATCAACTGTGCTGTTCGGCAAGCATCGACCGCCGCAAACAACCACGTTCCGATCACGCCGAGAATGAAGAAGTGCATTCCCTGCGTCACCACCGCCATCTGGAAGAAGCTGGCGAAGATTGCGAAGTGCACGATCGCTTTCGACGTTTGCCCGTTGTAGGCAGCGCCGAGACCGGGCACGAACGAAAGCAGCGTCGCCACAAATGGCGAGCTCTTGCGGCGCAGAATGTTTGACGGACTCGCGTGCGAATGTCGCAGCAGTTCGACTCCGGCTACGATGCAATCCTGGCAAAACGGAAACCCGCGCACGCGATGATCGCACGCCGGGCACAGCCAGCGGGCGCACTGATTGCACTGAACCACCGCGGGATTCTTGGCATGGTAGCTACAGTACATCATCTGATTTTCCCTCACCGGTTCTGATGGCCGTTGTCGTCCGGCTTGCCGCTGCCGGTGGAATCCGTGTCTTGATCGCCGTTCTGTTTCGGCGCGGGCGGCGGTGGCGTTTCTTCGCGGTTTTCGGTTGTGTCCTTAAGGCTTGCCGGAACCATTTGCGACTGCGCGCCCGTGCGTTCTGCGAGCGCTAGTCCGGCATCGTAAACACCGCTAATCGAACCGTCAGCCGAAACTGTGTGGGTGAGCACGAGCACCGCCACCAGAATCATCGTCGCCACGCTGGCGAGCTGCGGTGAGATGATCGGGTCCAGCCACAGCCGGAAGCGCGAAGCAGCGCGCGCGGTCCAGGGAGCTTTGATCTCCTGCGGAGTCGAAGTGCCCAGGGTCGCTTGCATGATCTTGTCATGCAGACCGGCAGGTAACGGTTTCTCTTCCGAAATGTAGGTGTAGCACGCGCCTATGGAGCGGACGACTTCGCCGGGAAGCTCAGTGCAACGCTCACAAAGCGCGGCGTGCCGTTCCCAACGATGATACAGATGAGCCGGGAGGAAACCGTCGAGGTAGTCCGTCAGAAACTCCTCAAACTCATCGCACGTCATCGCAGTTTCCGGAACTGTTTTCTGAATAATTCGTGCGTCGAGATCTCTCGCGGGCGGCGGGACTGCTGCAACACGACACGCTGCCACAGTGGTTTTCACTGCCGAAAGGGTCTCATGACATAGCGGACACTTCATCGCGTGCTCCGCCATCTGCCGATTAGTTTCAGGACCGACTACGCCCTCAATGTAATCGGTCAATAATGATTCAAAATCCACACAAAGCATCACGTTTCGCTTTCCTGCCGCTTCTGTTTACTCCGTCCCCTCGTTACACTTCGCTCATTGCCACTACTTTCATCCGGCGGAGGATCTTCGCCAGTTCAATCCGGCCCCGGTTAATACGAGACTTTACTGTCCCTTCCGGTATTTTCAGGAGGTCGACTATCTCCTGATAGGTCAGTTCTTCAATGTCTCTCAGGATCACGCAAGTGCGCAGATCCGGCGAGAGCTTGTCGATGCCCGCCTGAACCTGCGCACCGAGTTCGCGACGCTCCATTTCGGTCTGCACCGAATTGGTGCGCGTGTGCAGGTGATAAGTATGGTCGGCGAGGTCGTCGGCCTGGTTATCGTGCGGCGTGCGCTGGCGTTTGCGGTAGTCGTCGATAATCAGGTTACGGGCGAGCCGCATCAGCCAGTTTTGCAGGTCGCCCTGCTTCGGGTCGTATTGATCTAAAGAGCGATAGACTCTGACGAAAACTTCCTGCGTCAGGTCTTCTGCGGTATCAGCTCGGGAGGTGAAGCGATAGGCGAGGTTATAAATACGGCGCGAATAGGTCTGAACGATCTCTTCCCATGCCGCACCGTCGCCCGCGCGACACCTGCGAACCAGCTCGGCTCCTTCACTAACTGCCAAAGCTTTAACAGCCCCCACCGTATCTTCTCCAGGTACCTGTGCTTCGGGAACTCGTCAAAGGCCGCGAACCTGTGACCTGAGCCGTTTACGACAGGCGTCAAATTAAAGTTCCCGTGCAGACTTTATCCCAAAAATCCGTTGCCGAACAGTCTCGCGCACGAATCTTCGCCCAGCAACCCGGATCTGCTTTCTTGCCCTCACGCGTGCGCTGTAGTAGGCTCTCGCACCGACCCAAGATATTGGGGTTTCTCCGATCAGCATTGAAAGCCACAGGCTATCGTAAATACATCGAGTTCCTGGCGCTCTGCCTGCTGGCAGC
>DASUOZ010000123.1:0-6793 GCA_036276375.1 Pyrinomonadaceae bacterium
CGATTACGACGGCAAACATCTCGACGCCGCGT
Organism: Pyrinomonadaceae bacterium; assembly: GCA_036276375.1. Taxonomy (GTDB): domain Bacteria; phylum Acidobacteriota; class Blastocatellia; order Pyrinomonadales; family Pyrinomonadaceae; genus PSRF01. The sequence continues at coordinate 33 of DASUOZ010000123.1, forward strand.
CGTCTACTAACGAGATGAAGATCGGCCTCGTGCGCCAGCAGGAACGCCACCTGCATCGCGGACAGCGCGAAGGCTTGCTGCCGCAGCCACGCATCAAGCGCCTGTTGACGCTCGCGCGTAACGACGGTTTTCTCAGCGACGCAGCGTTACGACGAATCGAGATCGAGCGCGAGCGTTGCGGCCCAATCTTTGGTCCATACGACGGCATCATCACCAATCCCGACCTACTGCGGCTGGTGAAACTGAAGTTTGGTCCTGACTTTGTGCACAGCGCGAGCGGGCTCAGCACTTACGGCAACTGTCCTTATCGCTTTTTCGCGCAACGCGTGTTGCGACTCGAGCCGCGCGGCGAAGCGGCGCTCGATCTGCAAGCGATCGACGCCGGCAAACTCCTGCACGACATTCTGCGCCGTTTCTTCGAGCGCCACCGCCGCGAAGCGTTGCACAAGCTGGACCGCCGGAAACTGCAAACGGAGCTCGCCACCATCGCCGACGACGTGTTTGACGAACACGAACGCGTTGTGCCGCCGCTGAACAAACAGATATGGAAGATCGATCGCGAGATTCGCAAGATCCTGTTGGACCAGGTGCTGTTGTACGAGCTGGAGGTTCAGGAAGCGGCCGAGCGTGAACAAGTGCTGCCCGCGTATTTCGAAGTCGCGTTTGGCGGCATGAAATCGGCGGCCAAGGATCCCGATTCCAAGGACGAACCGCTCGAGCTCGCGCGCGAGACGTTTGTCGGCGAGGAGACGATCAAGATCAGCGGCCAGATCGATCGCGTTGACGTCGCACGCGACAACACGGTCGTGGCTTACGACTACAAGTTGTCTACCGGTTCCAGTCGCTACGACATCGTTTCGGGACGCAGTTTGCAACTGCCAATCTATCTCGAAGCGCTCGAAAAACTGATCCTGCCTGATCAACCGATCGCGGGCGGCGGTTACTACGTCATCCGCGGCGCGCAGGATCGGCGTAACAAAGGTCTCTATCGTGCGAGCCAGTTGGATTACCTGCGGCTGCGCGCGAAGAACTCCGTTTTCAGTGACGAACAATGGAAAGAAATTCGCGCCCAGGTGGTCGCGAAAATCTGGGAATTTTTGGACCGGATGCGCGCCGGTGATTTTCGTGTGGACCCGTCGGAGCGCGTGAAGACGTGTCGCTTCTGCGACTATCGCGCCGTCAGCCGCTACGACCGCGACCGCATCGAGAGGAAGAAGTAATCCGCAGATTACACAGAAGCTTTCGGCGTAATCTGTGGATAGTCTTTTATGGTTAAAGAACAGCGCGTGCTGTTGCCGGAGCAAGCGGCGGCGGCATACCAGACAAACAAGCACATCTCGGTTACGGCCGGACCGGGTTCGGGAAAGACTACGGTCCTGGTCGAGCGCTACCTCCACATCCTGCGCGAGCACAGTCTCTCGATCGATCAGATCGTCGCGATCACGTTCACGAATCGCGCCGCCAACGAAATGCGCGAACGCCTGCGCACGGACCTCAACCACGTGCTGCGGATCGCGACCGACGACGAGCGCCGTCGCTGGCTCAATTACAAACGCACGCTCGACGGCGCGGTGATCACGACGATTCACGGCTTCTGCGCGCGACTGTTGCGAGAGTTTCCGATCGAAGCGCGCGTCGATCCGCAGTTTCTGCTGTTGGACGAACATCGCGCGGCGATGATGCTGGAGTTAACTGTCGAGGAGGTGTTGTCTGATTTCATCAGCGGCGGTCACATCGAGATCTCGCGGCTCACGCTGGGCGTAGGTCGCAGCCGCCTGGCAACGGCACTGGCACAAATCTATCGCGAAACCCGGGCGCAGGGGTTGTCACTCGAAGAGCTCGCACTTGCGACCGGACGCATTCACGCAACTGAAGAAGATCACACGCGCGCACTGGAAGACCTGGAGCACACGATGGGCGACTTTCTCCGCGTGCGCCGGACGACGAAAGCGAGTCTCGAAAATCAGGCGGAAGTGATCGCCGCGTGGTCGGAAGCAAGAAAACTCTTAACGTCGATTCCGTCGCACGAAACACTCGCGGATTACTGCCGTTTGGTCGATAGCTTCAGGGATCCACGGCCGGCGCTGCGTGGTTCCGTGGCGGATCAGGTGAAGGCGCTGGACGAGTTGATTTGGGCCAAAGAGCTCAAGGGACGCGTGCCGCAGATCTGTCTCGATATCTTCGCGCGGCAGTACGCGCTGGAAATGGTCAATCTGTTGCTGCGGATCGATCAGCGGCTGAACGAGGAGAAGCAGAAGTTATCGGCGCTCGACTTTGACGATCTTGAATTGCGGACATTAACGCTGCTGGAGCGGCCGGAAGTACTGGCGCGCACCTCCGAGCGTTATCGCTTCTTTCTCGTCGACGAGTTTCAGGACACGAACGCAGTGCAGCGCGTGCTGCTCGAACGTCTCGCGTTAACCAAGGGCCGCCGGCCCGCGAATCTGTTTATCGTCGGCGATCGGAAACAGTCGATTTACGGTTTTCGTGGCGCGGACGTTGACGTGTTTCGCGAGATGACGGCGACGTTGTTGGCGCATGGCGGTGAAGAGAAGCCGCTTCAGTTGAACTTCCGCAGCCAGCCGCCGTTGATCGGTTTTTTCAATCATCTGTTTGCGCGGTTGTTCAAGGTGCCTGATGAGATTCCGGCCGGCGAGTACAAGAACCTGGACCAGTTGGGCTACGTCAAGCACGAAGACAGCGAGCCGCGCCGCGAGCTACGAGATGGGGGACCGCTGGTCGAAATGCTCGTGACGACCAAGCCGTCGCTCGAAGACGACCCGCGCGCGGAACAGGATTCGCGCGTGCTCGACGCACAACAGGTTGCGCGCCGCATCCTCGCGTTGAAACGTTCATCGCCGGAGCTGAAATACGGCGACATCGCGTTGCTGTTTCGCGCGATGACGCAGGTAGGGATCTACGAGTCAGTGTTTCGTCGCGCAAACATTCCGTATCAAACCGTGCTCGGCCGCGGTTTTTACGAGCGCGAAGAGATCACGGACCTGATCCAACTTTTGCGCTTCCTCGACAACAAAACGGACGAGATCGCGCTAGCCGCGGTGTTGCGTTCGCCGTTGTGCGGGATCTCGGACAATGCGTTACTCGCTTTGCGTTGCGCGCCGTTGCTCGCGGAGGTTGACACTATCGCTCCGTCGCGCGCCCTTTCCATCTCGCGCCGGCTTTACACCGCGCTGCGGCGTCACAACGAGATCGCCTACATCAGCCCGGAAGAGCATGAGCTGCTCGATCGCGCCGCAAAATTGATCAGCGAACTCGTCGGTCGACGGCACCATTATCCGATCCAGGACCTGCTTCGTTTCGCCGTTAACGAATCCGAGTACATGACGGTGATCGCCGCCAACTTCGACGGCGCGCAACGGCTCGCAAACGTCGAACGCCTCTTCACACTCGCTGCGCGTTTCGAAAGTTCGGGCACGTACCTGATTCGCGACTTCGTGCGCTACGTCGAGGAGTTTGAAGCGATCGGCAGTCGCGAAAGCGAGGGACAGATCGACCAGGCGGCCGATGCGGTGCGACTGATGACGATTCATCAGGCGAAAGGTCTCGAGTTTCCGGTCGTCTTCATTCCGGATCTGCAAAGGCTTTCGCGCGTGGCCACCGACCACTGGGCCTTGCTCGATCGACATCAGGGTCTGACGTTGAAAGTGCCCGACGGGCGCGGGAGTCTCGTCGCGGGTTGCACTTACAGCCATTTTGAAAAGCGCTACGCGTGGCGCGAGCAGTTTGAAAGTATGCGGCTGCTTTACGTCGGTGCGTCGCGCGCCGAGGATCGTCTGATCATGTCGGGCGTGACCGATCAGATCGCGTCGTTAAACCGCTCGAATGATTGTTGGTTGAAGTGGATCTGGCAGTCGCTCGATTTGGGAGAACGCGCCTCGAGCGGTGTGGTCGAGCTCGAAGACGATGTCCAGTTGCAGTTGACGATTAACCTCGTGGAAGAGGCGACGGAAGTTGTGCCGTTGAGCGAGGGTGAACCGGTGGCGGCGCCGCCCTTTGAGGATTCGCTCGTCGAAGCGTTTCCTTTGATTCAGCCCGTGGGGCGCCCGCTCGGAGATGCGATTCACCGGTTCAGCGTGACGCAGTTAATCAACTATCATCGCTGCCCGCGCCAGTATTACTTCGACCGCGTGGCGCAAGTGCCTTCAGCTGACGAGCTCGCCGTGTGGAACAATGCCGACGCGCCGGAGCCGCCGTCAAATCTGACGGCCACGTTGAAGGGCGCGGTGATTCATCGTTTCTGCGAACGCTACACAGCCGATCAGAGCGCTGACGCGTGCCTGCGTGAGAGTTTTGACGAAGTCGTACGATTGCGTCAGGCGCAACTCGCGGATCGTCTCGTGGAAATCAACGTCGAAACAGCGATCCGAGATCTGCTGCCGCTCGCTCAGAACTATCTCAACAGCGACGTGTTCAGGCGTGTCGAGTCGGCGCCAAAAGTCGCAAGCACCGTGCGGCCGGCGGGCGACCCTGGTTTGTGGAGTGAATTGAGTTTCCGTCTGCGGCGTCCACTCGGAATTCTTTACGGCGTCATCGACAAGCTTCTCGTCACACGCAATCACATCGAAATCATCGACTTCAAAACTAACCGGATCCGCGTAGCAAAAACCGAAGAGCCGCCGCCTGAACAACCAAAAGACACGCAGTTTTCTTTCAACTTCGAACAGACGCCCGCGCATCGTCAACCCTCGATGAGCGCCGCCCTGCGCGCCACTTCCGAAGACTACGAACTGCAAATGCAGTCGTACGCGCTCGCCGTTCGCGAGCTTCTTCCGTCGCTCGTCGACGCGAAGATTCGCGTCACGCTTCACTTCCTCGAGCCCAACGTCGAGGTCCATCTCCCCGCCGAACTGCTCGCGCCCGCGCAGTGCGCCGCCGCGATCGACGAAGCCATGATGCGCATCGTCTCCTCATTTGATCCCGCTCACTTCGCCGTCAAAACCGCGCCACACTGCCGCGCCTGCAACTTCCTCCGCGTCTGCGCCGCCGGTAAAGAATGGGTTCACGAAAACTAGACGGTGGTTTACTATCACCGCTCATGACCACCATAAACTCTTTCGACGGCGGTGAGTTCGACGGCTATCTCGCGCTGCCTGCCAGCGGCTATGGACCAGGAATCGTCGTGCTTCAGGAGGTCTTCGGCGTCAACGACTACATGCGTAGCGTCGTTGACTGGTACGCCTCCCACGGCTTCGTTGCGCTCTGCCCGGATCTTTTCTGGCGACTCGAACGCGGCGTGCAGTTAACTGATCGAGGCGACGACTGGAAGAAAGCCATCGACTTCTATCAACGAATCGACGAAGTAAAAGCCGTCGAAGACTCCGCGGCGGCGATGAGCTTTTTGCGCAAGCATCCTGCGTGCAACGGCCGCACCGGCGCGGTTGGTTTCTGCATGGGCGGCAATCTCGCTTACCTGTTGTCAGTGAGATTCAAACCCGACTGCGCGGTCGGTTATTACGGCGTGAGCACCGAAAAGTATCTCGACGAAGCGAAGAACCTGGCGAGCCCTTTGCTGTTGCACATCGGGACCGCCGACAAGTTTTGTCCGCCCGAAGCACAGACGCAAATCCATCAGGCTCTCGACGGCAATCCGCTCGTCACCATCCACGATTACGCCGGACGCGAACACGCGTTTGGCCGCACCGGCGGCGAGCACTATCACGCGGCCGACGCGGAGCTAGCAGATTTGCGCAGTCTCGAATTTCTCGTGAAACATCTCGCGGGCGCGGGGCTCGCAAGCGCGCAGCAAACGCTCTCGTCGCGCTGGGACGATCACGTGAAATACGAATTCGCCACTCGCAACACCGACGACACGCTCGAAACGATGGTCGCGGATGCATACGTTAATCACGTGCCCGTGATGACCGGCGGCGTTGGTCACGACGAGCTGCGCGAGTTTTATTCCCAGCGTTTCATTCCGCAGATGCCGCCGGACACCAGCATGACGCCCGTTTCGCGCACGATCGGCGTCGATCGCATCGTCGATGAGATGGTTTTTGAGTTCACGCACACGAGCAAGATGGATTGGATGCTTCCGGGAGTAGAGCCCACCGGCAAACACGTGCGCGTCGCGCTGGTCGTGATCGTGCACTTCCGCGACGGCAAGCTCGCTCACGAACACATCTATTGGGATCAGGCTTCCGTGCTGGTCCAACTCGGGCTGATCGATGCAGACAAACTTCCCGTGGCCGGCGTCGAAAGCGCTGAAAAGGTTCTAAATCCAAAGTTACCGTCAAACACTTTGATGCATCGATGAGCCACGGACGCACACGGACGAACACCGACAACTCAGACAACAGCGACGCCGGCACGTGCGAAAGAACGTCCGTGTTCGTCTGTGTTAGTCCGTGGCTTGAATAACTATGGCGATTGATTCGAAGTCTCCAACCACTCGTTTGCGCCGCGACCTCGGAACGATCGAGTCGTACGCGACGTTAATCGGCATTCTCATCGGCGCGGGAATTTTTCAGGTCACGAGCCAGGCGTGGGCGCTGACTGGCCCAAGCGTTATTCTCGGTTACATCGTTCTGACGCCCGCGATTCTGGCCACGGCAATTCCTTACGCGGCGTATCTTTCAACACCGCTCGGGCGCGACCCCGGCGGCGAATACCTGCACATCTCGCGCACGCTCGGTGGGTTCAGGCTCGCTTACGTCGGCGCGTGGCTCAAGATCATTTCCTACATCGGCGCGGGCGCTTATCTCGCAAACGCCATGGCCGGCTACCTGATCGCATTGAGTGGC
>DASUOZ010000124.1:0-2651 GCA_036276375.1 Pyrinomonadaceae bacterium
CCGTGCTTGCGCGCACCGAATCGGCGTTCGCGCGGATCACGCAAGCCTACGACACGCTGCGCGACGATAATCTCCGCGCAAACTACGAAGCGAAACTCGCCGCACGCCAGAGAGCGCAACAACTCGCCGACGCCGCAAAACCGAAAACCGCGGAACCGGCGCCCGCAACACCGGCTGCCAAGTCCGATCAACCACCGGCGCCCGGTCAGTCGATCGCCGAACGCGCCGAAGCGCAATTTAAAGAAGGTCTTGCAGCACTCGAAACGGGAGAACGAAAAGTCGCCCTCGGCCTGTTCGCCGCCGCCGCGAACGCGGTTCCGAAAGAAGCTCGTTACCACGCGCTTTACGGCCGGTTGCTGGCCGAACAGGAGCACACGTGGCGCGCGGCCGAAGCAGAGTTCCAGGCCGCCATCAAACTCGAGCCGAAAAACGCTGAATATCGCGTGATGTTGGCCGCGTTGTACCGCGACCTGGGTCTCATGCTGCGGGCGCGCGGCGAGGCCGAACGCGCGCTCGCATCGGACCCAAACAACGCGAAGGCCAGGGACCTGTTGCGCGCGTTGAAATCAGTGTGATGAAATTGGGCGACATGATTGCACTCCACCGCAATGAATTAATCGACAAAGGAGCCGGCGAGGCGTTTTCGGAGCTTGCGAAAACAGCGGATCGTTTCGAACGCTACGATCATCCGCACGCCCAACGCGTCGCTGTGATTGCCGACGAGCTCGCGCTGATGTTTCATCTGGCGCGGCACGATCGCGGGTCGTTGCACGCCGCGGCGCTGTTGCACGACCTCGGCGAAGTGGCGATGGAACGCGAGTACATTCAGGCCGCGCGCGGGTTGTCGCTCGACGAACGAATCGACCTGGCGCGCCATCCGGTGATCGGCGAACGTGAAGCCTCGCGCGTCGGTGCGGACCGAGCCGCGCAGCTTTTGGTGCGCTGGCATCACGAGTGGTGGAACGGCGCCGGTTATCCCGACGCGTTGCGACGTGAAGAGATTCCGCTTGCTGCGCGCATCCTGCGTTTGGCTGACACGTACGCTGCGCTCACCGATGCGCGCCCGTTTCGACCCGCGTGGACGGAAGAGGAAGCGCGACGTGAGATTGAGGCCAGTACGGGTATTGAATTCGATCCCGCTGTAGCAGGCATGTTTCTGTCGCTGGAACCTTTGCCGGAGATGGCGTCGTACGCTCGATTGGGTTATGAACAACCGCCGACTGCAAGCGAGTCGAAGCGCGACGGCGGTTGGAAGCTGTTCTCCACGTTTGGAAAGTAGAAGTCTATGCTGCAATTTCCAAATGGCTGGCTGGCGTTTGAGCTCGGCGTGTTGCGCCGTTTGAAGTTCAGCTCCGTCGCGCTGCCGTTCACGGGCGAACCCGATCTCGCGCTGCAACTCAAACGCTCGAAAGTTCGTGTCGCTGCGAACGACCCGATGATCTGGTCGCACACGAAGGCCCTCGCACTGATCGAAAACAACGCGGACAAGCTCACCGAGGAAGAGATCGAGACTCTGCTTCAGGACGTTTACGTCCCGTGGGAGAAACTCAACAATCCGTCGCTGCTCAAGTGGTTCAACGAAACCGACGCGTGGTGGTTTGATAATCTCCACCTGAACGCGCAAAAGCTCGATCCTTACAAACAGGCGCTCGCGCTCACCGGGGGCATGATGACCGGCGATTACGTGCTCTCATTCAACGAAGAGACGCGCACGCTGCGCAAGCCGCTGTCGTTGTCAGACACGTTTCGCCGTCTGCTCCATTGTCTGCCGGAGCCGCAGGACAACGGTATGCGCAACCAAAGCAGCAACCAGGACGTGCGCAGCTTCGTCGCCGAACGTCATCACACGGATCTGCTGTTTCTGCGGTTGCCGGTCGCGGTCACACAAACTTCGATTGCGAGAGATCCCCTCGTCACGTGGCGTGAAGAATGGCTGCGCGGCAGTGACGATTTCTGGATCGACTTCGAGCGCGTGCGACAGGCGCGGTTGGGTTCGCCAGTTCAGAGCAAACAGCAGTACCTCGGGTTTGTTGAAGACCTACTGCGCAGCGCCGCGCACATTCCCGTCTGGGCCATCGCCCACACCGAGAACGGTTTCATTTCGAATGATGAACTGGTTGAAAAGGTGAGTCGGGTGCGGAAAGTGGCGCAGATCTATTCGAAAGACTTTTCCGACATGCTCGGCGTCCGCGCTTCGGTCGTCGTCGCAAACGCTTAAGAAACAAATCTGTAGCCGACGCCGCGGACTGTTAACAGGTGACGTGGGCGTGACGGTTCGTCTTCGAGATACTTGCGGAGGCGCACGATGAAGTTGTCGATCGCTCGCGTGTCGGTGTCTTCGCGCAGGCCCCAAACCTCTTCGAGTATCGCGCTGCGCGACACGATCTTTCCTTCGTGATCGATCAGGTAGCGCAACAGCTCGGCTTCCATCAGGGTGAGTTGGACCGTTTGGTCTTTCGAGCGCAGCTCCAGGGCTTCGAAGTCGATCGTTTTGTTGCCGACGGAAACTACTCCGGTCTCGCTTTTATTAAGATCTTTTTGCAACCACTCGCGCCGGCGCAGCAAGGCGTTGATGCGCGCCAGCAACACCGACAGTTCAAACGGCTTCGTCAGGTAGTCGTCGGCGCCTGCCTCAAACCCACGCAGCACAT
>DASUOZ010000125.1:0-5986 GCA_036276375.1 Pyrinomonadaceae bacterium
GCCAACTCCCTAAAAAAGAGAGTACAGAAGTTTGCGAAGAATGCTTTGGCACCGGGACTAAGCTGGACCCGGTGAAGGGAGCGATTCCTTGTCCCTGCCGCCGCAGCCAACGGTCGCGGAAATTGATGGCCGCCGCGCGCATTCCCCGCCGTTACGAGAAGTGTTCATTTCACAATTTTAGTTGCGATCCCGGCACTTCGCAGGACAACGCCCTTTATCACGCGCACAAATTCGCGAACGAGTACCCGGCTGTCGATCGTGGCTTGCTTTTTATGGGGCCTGCCGGTGTCGGCAAGACGCATCTCGCCGTCTCGATCATCAGGGATTTGATTGAGAAAGGTTTTGCCGGTCTCTTTTTCGAGTTTGGCTCGCTGCTCAAACAGATTCAGGATTCCTACAACCCCATTTCAAAGTCATCAGAACTGAAGGTGCTAGCGCCGGTTTACGAAGCGGACGTGCTCATCCTGGACGAGTTGGGCGCCACGGTCCCCACCGACTGGGTGCGCGACACGATGTATCAGATAATCAACAAGCGTTATAACGACAGGAAACTCACGATTTTTACTACCAACTATCTCGATAAAGGCAACGAACTCGAGGAACGGATCACTTATCGTTTGCGCAGCCGGCTTTTCGAAATGTGCACTAATGTGGTGATTGACGGAGAGGACTACCGGAGACGACGTAGACCGGACATTAGCTAGATGCCCAGACGCACCGACATTCACAAAATTCTAATCATCGGCTCGGGCCCGATCGTGATCGGGCAGGCGTGCGAGTTTGATTACTCGGGTACCCAGGCCTGCAAGGCGTTGCGGCAGGAGGGGTACGAGATCGTGCTGGTCAACTCCAATCCGGCGACGATCATGACCGATCCGGAGACCGCCGACATCACCTACATCGAACCGCTCAACGTCGCTTCAGTCACCGAAATCATCAAACGCGAGCGGCCGGACGCGCTGCTGCCGACTGTTGGCGGACAAACGGCGCTTAATCTCGCGATCGCTCTCTCGGATGCGGGCGTGCTCGAGGAGTTCGGCGTCGAGATGATCGGCGCAAACCGCGACGCGATCAAGGTTGCCGAGAATCGTCTGCTCTTCAAACAGGCGATGGACGAAGCGGGTTTGGAAATGCCGCGCGGCGGGTTTGCGAAGTCGTGGGAGGAAGCGCGCGAAATCGTCGCGATGACGAATTATCCCGCGATTATCCGTCCATCCTTCACGCTCGGCGGCACGGGCGGCGGCACTGCTTACAACCCGGAAGAGTTTGAAGAGATCGTTCGCGGTGGCCTCGCGGCTTCGCCCATTCACGAAGTTTTGATTGAAGAGTCGATTCTCGGTTGGAAAGAGTTTGAGCTGGAAGTGATGCGCGACCTGGCCGACAACGTCGTCATCATCTGCTCGATCGAGAACTTCGATCCGATGGGTGTGCACACGGGCGATTCGATCACAGTCGCGCCCGCGCAAACACTGACTGACCGCGAGTACCAGATGATGCGCGACATGGCGATTCGCGTGATCAGGAAAGTGGGTGTGGAGACCGGCGGTTCGAATATTCAGTTTGGCCTCAATCCTGAAAACGGCGAGATACGCATCATCGAGATGAATCCGCGCGTGTCGCGGTCATCGGCGCTGGCGTCGAAAGCGACCGGTTTTCCGATCGCGAAGATCGCCGCCAAACTGGCGGTGGGTTACACGCTCGACGAGATTCCCAACGACATCACGCGCAAGACGCCCGCTTCGTTTGAACCGACAATCGATTACGTCGTGGCGAAGATTCCGAAGTGGGACTTTGAGAAGTTTCGCGAAGCTGAAGACGTGCTGGGCACGCAGATGAAGTCGGTCGGCGAAGTGATGGCCATCGGCCGTACGTTCAAAGAAGCACTGTTCAAAGGTTTGCGCTCGCTCGAAGCCGTGAAGCCTCTGCGGCTCGAAGATATTTCGGACGACGAGCTGCAACGCAAGCTCGCGCGGCCCAACTCGCAGCGGTTTTCTTACATTACCTACGCACTCCAGCACGGTTGGCCCATTTCGGAAATCTACCGTCTCTCGCGCATCGATCCTTGGTTTCTCAGCCAGTTGCAAGAGGTGATGGAAATCCAGCGCGAGATCGAGGGACAAGAACTAAGACAGATCTCCGCGGAGGAGTTGCGTGCTTTCAAGGAAGTGGCGCTTTCTGACAGGCGTTTGGCGTATCTGACGGGAAGTTCTGAACAAGAGGTGCGCGAGCGTCGCAAAGAGCTGGGCATCGTGCCGGTGTACAAACGCGTCGACACCTGCGGCGCCGAGTTTGAATCACACACGCCTTATCTCTATTCCACTTACGAAACCGAAGACGAAGCCGCGCCGACCGATCGCCGTAAGATCATGATTCTCGGTTCTGGTCCAAACCGCATCGGGCAGGGAATCGAGTTTGATTACTGCTGTTGTCACGCGTCGTTTGCGCTGCACGAAGCGGGTTTCGAGACGATCATGGTCAACTGTAATCCGGAAACGGTCTCGACCGATTACGACACGTCCGATCGTCTGTACTTCGAACCACTCACGTTTGAAGACGTGATGAACATCGTCGACGTCGAGAAGCCTGAAGGCGTCATCGTCCAGTTCGGCGGGCAGACGCCTTTGAACCTCGCGATGCGTCTGCACAAAGCGGGCGTGCGGATCATCGGTACGTCGCCCGATTCGATCGACCTCGCTGAAGATCGCAAACGTTTTGGAGCGTTGTTACAGGAGCTCGGGATACCGCAGCCGGACAACGGCATGGCGGCCTCGGTTGAAGAAGCGCGTGAGGTTGCCGGACGCATTGGTTATCCCGTGCTCGTGCGCCCGAGTTACGTGCTGGGCGGACGCGCGATGGCGATCGTTTATGACCAGGAGCAGTTGGAAAAATATGTTCTCGCTGCTGTCGGTTTCGCACCTGAACGCCCGGTTTTGATCGACAAGTTTCTCGAACAGGCGGCGGAGTTTGACGTCGATGCTTTAGCTGACGACACGGCGTGCGTGATCGCCGGCATTCAGGAGCACATCGAAGAGGCGGGCATTCACTCGGGCGACTCATCGTGCGTGTTGCCGCCCGTGCGGATCGATCCGGAGCATCTCGAGACGATGCGCCATTACACGAAGAAGCTCGCGCAGGCGTTGTCGGTGCGCGGATTGATGAACATTCAGTTTGCGATCAAGGACCATCGCGTTTACGTGCTCGAAGTGAATCCACGCGCTTCGCGCACGGTGCCGTTTGTTTCGAAAGCCACGGGCGTGCCGATTGCGCGTATCGCCGCGCTGGTGATGGCGGGAGAGAGACTCGCTGACTTCAACCTGCCTGAAGAGCTGACGGTGCAACGGTTCTTCATAAAGTCGCCGGTGTTTCCGTTTGCGAAGTTTCCGGGCGTCGATCCGATTCTGAGTCCGGAGATGCACTCGACCGGCGAGGTGATGGGCATTGGTGAGACGTTTGGCGAGGCTTATGCGAAAGCAATGATGGGCGCGGGCACGAGTTTGCCGTCGACTGGTAAAGCGTTTATGAGCGTCAACGATGCGGACAAAGGAAGTGCTGTGTTGCTCGCGCGCAAGTTGAGGCGGCTTGGTTTTGAGTTGATCGCCACGTTGGGAACCGCGGCGCGTTTGCGCGAAGTGGGACTCGAGGTGGAGACGGTCTTCAAAGTAAACGAAGGCCGGCCGAACATTGCTGACTACATCAAGAGTGGCGACATCTCGCTGGTCATCAACACGCCGTTGGGCCGTGTCTCGCGTTTTGACGAACAGGCAATTCGGCGTGCGGCGCTGCAATACAACGTGCCGTGTGTGACGACGATTACGGGCGCGCAGGCGCTCGTTGAAGCGATCGCCGCGACGAGGGCCGCCAGCACGCCCAACGTGCACTCACTTCAGGAACTGCACGCGATGCACGCGGTTTCCTCGGCGAAATAACAACACAGGGACGTTTCGTGCAAATTAATTCCGAACAGACGATCAGCCGCATCCTCAACGAATGCCGCACGATCGCCGTCGTTGGACTTTCGTCCGACACGTGGCGGCCATCGAACAGTGTTTCGGCGTACATGCGCCGGGTTGGTTACCGGGTGATCCCGGTCAATCCAAACGAGACGGAAGTGTTCGGCGAGAAGGCTTATCCGGATCTTGCTGCGGTGCCCGAGAAGATCGAATTGGTCGACGTGTTTCGCCGGTCGGAGGAAGCGGGAAAAGCTGTCGATGAAGCGATCGCGGTCGGCGCGAAAGCGGTGTGGTTGCAGGAGGGTGTGATTGATCGCGCGGCGGCGCAACGTGCGCTGGATGCCGGATTGTTGGTGGTGATGGATCGTTGCTGGTTGAAAGAGCACATCAGGCACGGCAGGCGTTGATTCCATGAGTACTCCAATTCGTGCCGCAGTGATTACAGCCAGTGATGCGTGCTCGAGAGGTGAGCGGGCGGATGATTCGGGCGCGGCGCTCGTTGAACTTCTGCAGGCGTCAGGTGCGGAGGTGGTTGAGCGGCGAATTCTTTCCGACGACCGTGAGCCGCTCGTTCAAACGCTCGAAGCTTTCGCACAGCGCGACGACATAAATTTGATTTTGACTACCGGCGGTACCGGACTTGGACCACGCGACAACACGCCCGAAGCCACGCTCCAGGTGATTGAACATGAAGTGCCGGGGATTGCGGAAGCGATTCGGGCGGAGTCGTTGAAGGTTACGCGAATGGCGATGATTTCGCGTGGCGTCGCGGGCGTGGCGTCGGGAACTCTGATCGTCAACCTTCCCGGTTCCCCGAAGGCCGTTCGCGAAAGTTTCGCCGTGATCAAACCCGTGCTAGCCCACGCTGTCGACCTGCTCGCCGGCCAAACGCGTCATTGAGGATCGTTGCAGTTCACGCAGACGATCGATAATCACGCCTTCACGCAAAGACCAATCGCAAATACGTAGCGACTCGATACCGAGCGCACGCATCGTTTCTTCCAGCACTAATCCACCGGCAACGATGATGTCGGCGCGCTGAGGCGTAAGACCCGGTACGTTTCGCCGTTCAGCAAGACTGAGCGCCGCAATCTCGACGTTCAGGGCTTTGAGATTCGCGAGCGTGACAGTGCTTGCGACACCGAGCGCGGTATGGTTCAACGCTGCGCCGATAGCCAAGGCCGTTCCGGACGTCGCGGTTGTCTGGTCCCAACTTTGTTCGCGGAGTTCGCTTGCGTAACGTTCAAGGGTGGAAGAAATTTCAGAACGCAAAGCGTCCAACTCGTAACGCGCCGGTGGATCAGAGCGGATGAATCGATCGGTGAGACCGACGGCGCCCAGCTTCAGCGAAATAAGTTTCAACGGCTCACCATCGCGAAAGATCGAGATCTCAGTCGAACCGCCGCCGATGTCGATGTTCAGATCGGTCACGCCTTTCGCAGTGCAGCCTTGCGACGCCGCCAGGCCAATCAGGCGCGCCTCTTCGAGACCGGAAAGAACCTCGACGTGCAGTCCCGTTTCCTGTTCCACTGTGCGAATGAACTCGTCGGAGTTATTCGCTTCACGCACCGACGCGGTGGCGATAGTAGCGATCTGCTCCGCGCCGTTCGCTTCAGCGACTGAACGAAATCGTTTGAGACACGTTGTCGCACGAAGCATCGCCGCACTGTTAATGTGACCGTTGACGAGCGTCTCCTGGCCCAACCGGACAACCTCACGTTCCTGCGCGAGCATGGTGAACGAGTCGCTGCTCTCAGCCTGGACCACTACGAGTTTGATTGAGTTTGACCCGATGTCGATCGCCGCGAGCTTCAAGGGAGTGCCTTTTTGTTGAGGTCTACAAGATTTGCGGCCGGTTTTGCGGGAGCAGTTTTTTGTCGCAGCGTACGGATGTTGCTAACGTTGTCTTCGGCAGGCGGCGCCGGTTCCTCCAACAGGTTTGTAATGGCGCGCCGCAAGTCGCCGGCAACAGTACGCACCGACCGCGAGGCGTTCAAGACACGAAAGCCATACTCGCCGGTCAAACGATCGAAGAC
>DASUOZ010000126.1:0-7290 GCA_036276375.1 Pyrinomonadaceae bacterium
TGTCGGAGATCACGCACAAGCGCCGTCTCTCCGCACTCGGGCCGGGCGGTCTGTCGCGTGAGCGCGCGGGTTTCGAAGTCCGCGACGTTCACCCGACACACTACGGACGTATCTGTCCGATTGAGACGCCTGAGGGTCCGAACATCGGTCTGATTTCGAGTCTGTCGTGCTTTGCGCGAATCAACGAGTTTGGCTTTATCGAAGCGCCTTATCGGAAGGTGATCGATGGGCGCGTGGTGGAGTACGTGCGCGTAATCAACGGCGGCGACACGAAGTTCAAACCCGGCGATCACGTGGCGTTTGAAGACGTCGAAAAAGGCAACAAGAAACTCGGCGCGGAAGCGCGACGAGCGGAGTTTGAGCCGTGGCCGTTCTACCTGACAGCGTGGGAAGAGGACAAGCACGTCGTCGGACAGGCCAACATCGAGCTCGATGAAAACGGCAACATCATCAACGAGCGTAACGCCGCGCGAAAGGCGGGCGAGTTTATTCTCGCGCTGCGCAAGGACATCGAGTATGTCGACGTTTCGCCGAAACAGCTCGTGTCTGTAGCGGCGTCGTTGATTCCATTCCTCGAGAACGACGACGCGAACCGCGCGTTGATGGGTTCCAACATGCAACGCCAGTCAGTGCCGCTGCTCCGTGCGGAAGCGCCGTACATCGGCACCGGCATGGAGAAAGTTACGGCCCGTGACTCGGGCGCGGTCGTGGCCGCGAAACGCGACGGCGTCGTCGATTACGTCGACTCCGAACGCATTATCGTTAAGGCGGATCACAACGTCGACGGCACGATCTCGCGCGAAGTGACGGCGGACATCTACACGTTGATCAAATTCAAGCGTTCCAACCAGAACACCTGTATCAATCAGCGTCCGATTGTTCACGTCGGCGAGCGCGTCGAGAAGGGCCAGGTCATTGCTGACGGTCCGTGTACGGACCGCGGTGAGTTGGCGCTGGGCCGCAACGTGCTGGTCGCGTTCATGCCGTGGCGCGGTTACAACTTCGAAGACGCGATCCTGGTTTCCGAGCGGCTGGTGAAAGAGGACTACTACACCTCGATTCACATCGAAGAGCTCGAAATCGAAGCGCGCGATACGAAGTTGGGACCCGAAGAGATCACGCGCGACATTCCGAACGTCGGCGAGAACATGCTTCGCGATCTCGACGAGAGCGGCATCATTCGCATTGGCGCGCAAGTGAAACCGGGCTCGATCCTGGTCGGCAAAGTCACGCCGAAAGGCGAGACACAGTTGACCGCGGAAGAGAAACTGCTCCGCGCGATCTTCGGCGAGAAGGCCGGCGACGTGAAAGACGCTTCGCTCGTCAGCCCTCCGGGCATCGACGGCACAGTGGTCGACGTTCAGGTCTTCACCCGCAAGGGCCAGGAGAAAGATCAGCGTTCACTGGCGATCGAACAGGACGAAGAAGATCGCCTGCGACGCGACCTTGAGGACGAAATTCGTATCCTGCGCGAACAGCGCGACGAGCGAATTTACGAACTCCTCGAAGGCCGCAAACTTTCGGCGGATCTGACGTCTAATCGCGAGGTCGTAATAGAAAAGAACGTTCCGATCACGCGTGAGATGCTACGGGCAGTAGAACCGAAGGCGTTGCGCAAAGTGCAACTCGCTTCTTCGCGGCTCGACATCGGCGCCGAGATCAAGGAGTACGAAGATCGCACCGAACGCCAGATCAAGATCCTCTCCGACATCTACGAAGAGAAGATCGCGAAACTGCGACAGGGCGACGAGCTTTCACCGGGCGTCATCAAGATGGTGAAAGTGTTCATCGCCATGAAACGCAAACTGTCGGTTGGCGACAAGATGGCCGGTCGTCACGGTAACAAAGGCGTCATCGCCCGGATTCTTCCGGAAGAAGACATGCCTTACCTGCCGGACGGAACACCCGTCGAGATCGTGCTGAATCCGCTCGGCGTGCCTTCGCGAATGAACGTGGGCCAGATTCTCGAGACGCACCTCGGCTGGGCCGCGCGCGTGCTTGGTCTCCACTTCGCAACGCCGGTGTTTGACGGCGCGACCGAAAGTGAGATTAAGAAGAAACTGCAAGCTTCCGGTGCGCGTGCGACGGAGCTCGGGTTGCCCGAGATCGTGAACGAGTCAGGCAAGGCCGTGCTTTACGACGGGCTGAGCGGTGAGCCGTTCGAGCAGAAGGTGACCGTCGGTTACATCTACATGCTCAAACTCTCGCACCTCGTGGACGACAAGATCCACGCGCGTTCGATTGGACCGTACAGCCTGATCACGCAGCAGCCGCTGGGTGGTAAAGCGCAGTTTGGCGGTCAGCGTTTCGGAGAAATGGAGGTGTGGGCGCTCGAAGCTTATGGCGCGGCACACATTCTTCAGGAACTGCTGACGGCGAAATCCGACGACGTAGCCGGACGTTCCAAGATCTACGAGGCCATCGTGAAGGGTGAAGCGGACTTCGATCCGGGTCTACCGGAATCGTTCAACGTGCTGGTGCGTGAATTACAGTCACTTTGTCTGGACGTTGAGTTGATCAACAAGAAGGCCGCTGAGGATGGCGCGGGTTCGCAGGATGGCGTCGGCGAAGCGATCGTCACGAGTGCCGTGGAAGCCTAAGATTGGTATCCACAGATTACACAGATTTCTGCGTAATCTGTGGATGGAACAAACGGAGAAAAGATGTTCAGATTCCAACAAGAAAAGACGCAACTGGCTCCTGATTTTGAAGCTATTCGTATCTCACTTGCGTCACCGGAAAAAATCCGGCAGTGGTCGCACGGTGAGGTGACCAAGCCTGAAACAATCAACTACCGGACCTTCAAGCCCGAGCGCGACGGCTTGTTCTGCGCGCGCATTTTTGGTCCGGTGGCGGATTGGGAGTGTCTCTGCGGTAAGTACAAACGCATGAAACACCGCGGAGTGATCTGCGACAAATGCGGCGTCGAAGTAACCCAGGCAAAGGTGCGCCGCGAGCGTTTGGGCCATATCGATCTGGCCAGTCCTTGTTCGCACGTGTGGTTCTTTAAAGGACTGCCCAGCCGCATCGGCCACCTGCTCGACATTCCCTTGCGCGAGCTGGAGAAAGTGCTCTACTTCGAGTCCTACATCGTCATCGATCCCGGCGACGCGCCCGGATTGAAGGAGCGTGAACTGTTGAGCGACGAGCGTTATCGCGAACTGGTGCGCGATTATCCGGCGCAGTTTGTCGCGAAGATGGGTGCCGAAGCGATCAAGGAACTGCTCGCGATGGTCAACATCGAAGAGCTCGCGGTCGATCTGCGCAAGCGGATGAAGGAAGAGACTTCGCAACAGAAGAAGCTGAAGTATTCGAAGCGTTTGAAAGTTGCGACCAGTTTTCTGAAGTCGGGAAACCGCCCGGACTGGATGATCCTCGACGTGATTCCGGTTATTCCACCTGAGTTGCGCCCGTTGGTGCCGTTGGATGGCGGACGTTTTGCGACGTCAGACCTGAACGATTTGTATCGCCGCGTTATCAATCGCAACAACCGTCTCAAGAAGCTGATGGAGTTGCGCGCGCCGGAAGTCATCGTGCGAAACGAAAAGCGCATGCTTCAGGAAGCGGTGGATGCGTTGTTTGATAACGGCCGTCGCGGACGTGTGCTGCGCGGCGTGAACAATCGCCCGTTGAAGTCTTTGAGCGGAACGCTCAAAGGCAAGCAGGGACGTTTTCGTCAAAACCTGCTCGGCAAGCGCGTTGACTACTCGGGGCGATCAGTGATTGTTGTCGGCCCTGAACTGAAACTGCATCAGTGTGGTCTGCCGAAGAAAATGGCGCTCGAGCTGTTCAAGCCGTTCATATACAACCAGCTTGAGAAGCAGGGCCATGCGGCGACGATCAAGCAGGCGCGCGAGATGGTCGAACGGCAGGAGCCGGTCGTTTGGGACATTCTCGAAGAGGTGATTCGCGAGCATCCGGTGCTCTTGAACCGCGCTCCGACACTGCACCGTCTCGGCATTCAGGCGTTTGAGCCGGTGCTCGTCGAAGGTAAAGCGATCAAGATTCACCCGCTCGTCTGTACGGCGTTCAACGCAGACTTCGACGGCGACCAGATGGCGGTACACATTCCGCTCAGTCCGGAAGCCCAGATCGAAGCGGCAGTGCTGATGCTTTCGAGCAACAACATTCTCAGCCCGGCCAGCGGTCAGCCAATCGCCGTGCCGTCGCAGGACATCGTTTTGGGTATTTACTACCTGACGCGCGATCGTCCGGGCGCGAAGGGCGAAGGCCGCGTGTTTGCTTCGCTTGAAGAGGTGTTATTGGCGCTTGATGCGGGTGAGGTTACGACCCAAACACCGATCAAACTGCGCATTCAGGGCGACTTGATCGACCTCGTTCAGGAACACGATCCGCAGGACATCCTGCGTGCCGTCGTTCAGGACGACGTGCGACGCGTGATCAATACCACTGTCGGCCGCGTGATTTTCAACGATTCAATTCCCGCGGGATTGCCGTTCATCAACGGTACGTTGAAGAAGAAAGGTCTGCAGTCGCTGGTCAACTACTCGCACATTCGTCTCGGTCATGAAATGACCGTGAAGATGCTCGACGACCTGAAGACGCTCGGCTTCCTGTACGCTACGAAAGCCGGAATCTCAATTGGCATCGACGACCTCGTTACACCGGTCGCCAAGAAACCGCTGGTTGAGAAGGCTGACAAAGACGTCATCGCCGTCGAGCAACAGTATCTCGATGGCGTCATCACGAACGGTGAACGCTACAACAAGGTCATCGCGATCTGGTCGGAAGTGACCGATAAAGTCGCCAAAGAGATGTTCAAGGCGATGGACGATCGCGAGCGCTCGAGTGGCGAGCTCAATCCGATCCTCGTCATGAGCGATTCCGGTGCTCGTGGTAGCGCACAGCAGATTCGCCAGTTGGCCGGTATGCGTGGTCTGATGGCCCGCCCGTCGGGTGAAATCATCGAGACGCCGATCCAGGCAAACTTCCGCGAGGGCCTGAACGTGTTGCAGTACTTCATCTCGACACACGGCGCTCGCAAAGGTCTGGCCGACACGGCGTTGAAGACCGCGGACTCGGGTTATTTGACCCGGCGTCTGGTTGACGTCGCGCAGGACGTGATCATCAGTGAGGAGGATTGCGGTACGCTGCGGGGCATCTCCGCCAGCGCGATCGTGGAAGGTGGCGAGGAAATCGAGTCGTTGCGCGACCGCATTGTCGGCCGCACGGCGCTCGAAGACGTCACTGATCCAATTGAGGGATCTGTGATTGTGGCCGCCAACCAGGAGATCGATGAAGACCTGGCGGCTGAGATTCAGCGTTCAGGTGTGCAGCGCGTGCGTATTCGTTCGGTCTTGACGTGCGAATCGCGTCGCGGTTGCTGCATCAAGTGCTACGGACGAAATCTCGCAACCGGCCGTCCGGTCGAGATCGGTGAAGCGGTCGGTGTTATCGCCGCGCAGTCGATTGGTGAACCGGGCACGCAGTTGACGATGCGTACGTTCCACATCGGCGGTACCGCGCGTCTGGAAGAGTCGTCGAAACACGAAGCTCGCCAGGACGGCACGGTCAAATATCTCGATCTGCAAACGGTCAAGAGCCGCAAGGGTGAACGCATCGCGATGAACCGCAACGGCTCGTTGATCATCATTGACGACCGTGGCCGTGAAGCCGCGCGTTACCAGATCGTTTACGGCGCACACATCCTCGTCGAGGACGGCGCCCGCGTGCAGCAGGATCAACTGCTCGCCACCTGGGATCCGTTCACGTTCGCGATTCTGACGGAAGTCGCTGGACACGTTAAGTTCCAGGACCTCAAGGAAGGCGTGACGTTTGACGAAGAAGTGGACGAAGTGACCGGTCAGTCGCGCATGGTCGTGAAAGACTCGCCCGACGAAAAGAAACAGCCGCGTCTGGAAATCCGCAGTGCGGGCAACAAGGTGCTGAAGACTTACCAGATGCCGGTGCGCGCGAACCTGATGGTGCAGGACGGCGAAGAAGTCGAGCCGGGCGACATCATCGCGAAGATTCCGCGCGAAACGACGAAGACCAAAGACATCACCGGCGGTTTGCCGCGCGTCGTCGAGCTGTTCGAAGCACGGCGTCCGGCGGAAACGGCCGTCATGTCCGAAATCGACGGCACCGTTACCCTCGGCGCCATTTCGAAGGGCAAACGCAAACTGATCATCACCGGCGACGACGGTGAAGAGCGCGAGTACGACATCCCGCGCGGCACGCACATCAACGTGCAGGACGGCGACCGTGTTCGCGCCGGCGAGGCGTTGATGGACGGCCCGCTCAATCCGCACGACATCTTGCGCGTGTTGGGTATGAGCCGCTTGCAGGAGTACCTCGTGAATGAAATTCAAGAGGTCTACCGCTTGCAGGGCGTGAACATCAACGACAAGCACATCGAAGTGATTGTTCGCCAGATGTTGCGCTGGGTGAAGATCAAGGAAGTCGGCGACACCGAGTTTCTGCTCGAAGAGCAGGTCGATCGTTTCCGCTTCCAGGACGAGAACGAGCGCGTGAGACAGGACAATGGCGAAGTCGCCCAGGCGGAACCGCTGCTGCTCGGTATCACTAAAGCTTCGCTCTCGACTGACTCGTTTATTTCGGCCGCGTCCTTCCAGGAGACCACGCGCGTGTTGACCGAGGCGGCGATTTCCGGCCGCGTCGACTACCTGCGCGGGTTGAAGGAAAACGTGATCATGGGTCGATTGATTCCGGCCGGAACCGGCATGGAATACTATCGAAACGTCGAGATCGAACGCGACGAGTCGATCGATCAGGCACGCGAACGCGACCTCGACGAGTTTCCGGACATCGTCGGCGGTCACGACATCGTGTTGCCGACGCGGGAACCGCTCGTTGTCTCTGCCACTCCTACGGCCGATGGTGACGGTGCTGCCGCTCCCGTACCCGAAGAGGAGTAGTTAGCTTCCACAACACAATCCGTGTACTCTGTGTGTTCGCGCAGAGTACACGGATTTTTAGTCTGTTTGATTCTTGATTCTTTCGCAGTGCTTGCAAACGGTCTTGTTTGGCGGCACTTCTGCAACCCGTTGTAAGTTACCCGGTAGCTTGGCGTCTAACGGAACGCGGCTGATGGGTAAGCCACACAACGTGTGATCCCCGGCGGGTGGCACCAGGTGATAGATCTGGTTGGGGAGTCTCGTCGCGTACATCGCACAATCTACCAGCAACCTAAATGCCGCCAGCTCCCACAAGATGAATTCGAAAGAAATTCGGAACCTCCCCGGCGCACGCAAAGTGGCAATGCCCGAGTTTGTGTCTCCTCAGCTTGCAACACTGGTGAAAGACGCC
>DASUOZ010000127.1:0-3771 GCA_036276375.1 Pyrinomonadaceae bacterium
GTACTACAAAGAATGTCGTTTGGAAAACGACAGTGCCTTTCGCGCGCTCGTCGCCGGTTGTGACTTCGGATCGCGTGTTTCTCACCGCGACCGATAGCGACAAACTGATCACGTTCGCGCTCGATCGAAAAACAGGAAAGATCGTGTGGCGCCGCGACGTCGTACGCGCGCGACACATGCCGATCTACAGAGCCAACGACGGCGCCTCGCCGACGCCGGTCAGCGACGGCAAGAACGTCTACGTCTTCTTCGCGGAGCTCGGGCTCATCTCTTACGCACCTGACGGTAAAGAGCGATGGCGCATGCCGCTCGGACCGTTCAACAGTTTCTACGGCATGGGCGGATCGCCGGTGCTGGCCGGTAACACACTCGTGATGGTGTGTGATCAGCGAGCCGGTTCTTTCGTCGTCGCGGTCGATACGCGCGATGGGAAAGTGCTTTGGAAGAAAGATCGGCCCAACTACGAGGCGTATTCCACTCCCGCCGTGTACCAGCCCACAAATGGACCAGCACAAGTCATCGTGCTTGGTTCGCACACACTCGACGCTTACTCGCTCGATAAAGGAGAGCGACTGTGGTGGGTAACGAAGATTGGCTCGTATCCGAAAGGCGTGCCCGTGCTGGGAACGGACGTGGTCTACGTCGTCGGCGAAGGCGGCGATCAGCCGTTTTTGCCGCCGTTCGATGAAAGCCTGAAAGCGGATACAAACAAGGACCAGAAACTCGAACGTGACGAAGTGAAAGCCAATCGCGATGCGTTCGACCACTTCGGCTGGCTCGACTCGAACAACGACGGATACGTCGAACGTTCGGAATACGACTTCGTGCGTGAGTCAACTACGGGCGGACACGGATTAAGTGCGATTCGTTTGTCAGGCCAGGGCGATCTTACGTCGTCGAACGTTGTCTGGCGCGTTACGAAGGGTTATCCGGGGATACCCGCGCCGTTGCTCTATCACGGCGTGATGTATCTGATGAAAGAGGGCGGGATTTTTTCGAGTCTCGATCCGGCGAATGGACAGGTTCTGAAGCAGGGCCGCACGCCAGACGCGCTGGAGGAATACTACGCGTCGCCGGTCGCGGCGGACGGCAAGATCTTCGTCATCAGCGCGAGCGGCAAAGTGACCGTGCTGAAAGCTGCCGCCCAATGGGAAATCCTCTCGACCAACGATCTCGGCGACGAGGTTTGGGCCACACCGGCCATTGCCGGCGGCAATCTCTACATTCGCACACGCAACGCGCTGTACTCGTTCGGTGCGAAGTAGCAGGGCACACAAAACTTCTCAACGCCGAAGGTTGTTGTCACATACCAACGCCGAAGGCGTTCGCGAATTTCAGCCCAGGGTTGCTTCAACCCTGGGTAACGCAAAAACAACGGGTGCCAACCCTGAAAGGGTTAGCGAACTCA
This sequence comes from Pyrinomonadaceae bacterium, assembly GCA_036276375.1. GTDB lineage: Bacteria > Acidobacteriota > Blastocatellia > Pyrinomonadales > Pyrinomonadaceae > PSRF01. Next base: position 1,409 of record DASUOZ010000127.1, read on the forward strand.
GTGCATCGCGCTCGCCAACGCTCCGCCGCCGGATGTGCGGCTTACGGCTCCGCCGAGCGCTGACGATCAAATAGTCATCTCTTTTCGAAGAACCACAACCCGGTGAGCTGTGCGTCCCCTGCCGGCCGGCAGGTTTGGACGCCTTCGTAGAACTTCAGATCCGCCGTTAGTTTATTTAACAGATCCGTCCTGCCTTCTCGCTCCGCGTGAGCGAGCGCGCGTTGTTGCCATTCGAACGCTTCCCTGCAACGCCCGTTTTCAGCGAGAGCCAAAGCAACGAGCGCACCGTGTTGCGCGGACCCAGTTGCCTTATGGACGCTCTGCGCGCTCTCGAGTGCGCGAGCACCGTTTCGCAATTCGAGATCGGGAGACGTTGCGAGCAGGTAAGCCAGCGTCAACACTGTGCGGCCTTTTTGCGGATACTGCGCGTGGCCCCTCTCGAGCGCGTCGAGCGCTTGTTTGAGCTCGCGCTTGCGATACAGGAGTTTCACTTGTTCGAGCAGCGCTGCTTCGTTATTAGGATCCGCCTGAACCACACGCGAGAATTCCGCGAGTGCTTCGTCCGGGCGTTCGGATTTTAGTAACTCCTGGGCCAACAAGAAACGCGCGGTGAGATCGTCGGCGTCAGAATTTAAAGCTGAACGAAGATGACCGACAGCTTCCTCATGTTTGTTCTGACGCGCCAGAATAACCGCCAGATTGTAATGCGCGTTCGCTTTTCCCGGTTCGAGACGAACGGCTTCTGCAAACTGCTCCGCGGCGCCCGTTAAATCGCCAAGCTGCGCCAGCGCCGCGCCGAGATTCACGCGCGCGGTGACGCTGTCGGGTTTCGCGGCCACCGCCTTGCGAAACTCAACCGCAGCGTCCGCATAACGCCCGGCCTCGAACGCCAACTTCCCGCGACTGAGAAACAAACGTTCTCCCTGGACCAACTCTTGCAATCCGTCGAACAGCGGATCGGCGACTCGCACACCTACAGTGCCTTGTTGAGCGAGGTGAGCCTTGGCTTTCTCCGCGTCTCCCAGACCGCGATACGCCATCGCCAATGAATAATGGATGCGAGTCGCTGCCGGCACTTGCGCGAGTGTCTTCTCGAAATGAACGACGGCGCCGGTGTAGTTGCGCCGCGCCATGGCCACCTGGCCCAGGCCGTAGTGAGACGCGGGATTGTCTTTGTCGATGGCGAGTGCGGCTTTGAAGTTTTCGCTTGCCTCATCCAGACGGTTTAGTTCGAGAAAGAGGTTGCCGAGGTTCACCGCAACGGCGACGTAGTCAGGCCGCAGCGCACCCGCAAGTCGGTAACGGCCAATCGCGTCTTCAAAACGCCCGTCATGTTGGTCTAACCTGCCCAACAGATAGACCCAGCGAAAATCTTTTGGCGACAACGAGACCGCATTCAGGTAACACTCGCGAGCCGCGGAGTTGAGCGAATACGCGTGATAGATCTGCGCTAAATTGCCGTAGGCGTCGCTCAACGCCGCGTCGGTTGTTTTTGGATCTTTCACTGTCGCAGCGAGCGAAGTTTGCAGCATTGTCACCTGCTCCCGAACGCTCGCTTCCAACTTCGTCAGGTCCGGCCAATGCACCGCGACCAAACCTTTGCGGGCCGGCGGCAGCACACCGTCGTCCGGCGCAGCTTGAGCACCAAAAAAACTAAAAACGACTAAAGCAAACAGAGCGAATTTCATTTGTTAAACTTCAGCGTGGTGTACTTGTCCACCGCCACGTCTTTGAATTCCTCCGCCGTTCCATCCGGCCAACTCACGCGCACCGCTTGTACGCGCGTCGCAGCTCCCAATCCCACCAACACCCGCGGATCGTTTGCCGAAAGATAACTCCCGTCAGTTCTCACTCGCCGCCGCAAAATTCGATCCTTCGCCACAACAATCTCCACCTGCGCGCCCAACAGGTCGCGACCGTTTTTCGCTACAAGTCGCAGTCCGAGCCAGTGGTTTCGATTTCCCACTTCGTTCAGAAACAACCTTGCGCGCCCGTTGTTATTCGCCACCAGCAGATCCGTGTCACCATCGTTATCAACATCACCCGCCGCGACGCCGCGGCCGACCTCCAGAAGCTGAAACTCTGGTCCAACGTCATTAACGACTTCAACAAAACTCCCTTTGCCCGTATTGCGAAAAAGCTGATCGGGTTGGCCCAACGGAAACGGATCCTTCCGGCGCAGCAGATCCGGCAGGAGTTGCACCGCGCCGTTCGTGACGAACAGATCGAGCCAGCCGTCGTTGTCGTAATCAACGAAGACTGTGCCAAAACCGGTGAAGCGACGTCCGGGCATGCCCAGGCCGGCTTCGCGTGTGCGGTCTTCAAAAAATGTCTCGCCCAGGTTGACGTAAAGCGTGTTGGTC
>DASUOZ010000128.1:0-2599 GCA_036276375.1 Pyrinomonadaceae bacterium
ACGAAAATCAGGCCCTGGGTGAACGCGCCGGCGTCGTGGGGATAAATGTGTACGATTTCATAACTATGTTTCGCGACGGGCGCGTTTGCGGGAGTGTTGTTTCCCGCTGCCCTGTTCGTCGGGCTGGAATTCGCGCCGTCGTTGCACTGAAGACCCGCAACGGAGAGAGCCAGGACGAGCACCAGTCGTGCCCTGAGAATGAGTGACATAGAAGGCATTTTGCGGGAGCGGCCGGGAAAACACAATTTTGCCCTCGCGGGTTCAGGCTGGAATTATCCGCCGGTTAAACGTCGCTCGAGGTAGGCGGTGAGAACTGCTTTATCGGCCTCGGACATCTGGTGGGTCTGTACACCGAGTTGCCATAGTTTCTGGCCCTCGGTCGCCCGCTCGTAACTGATGATTTTCACCACGGCTTCGATCGATCCATCCGGAAGCTCGACGCGAACGAACAACAGCCGCCCCTTGCGGGAGAGCTCGCCTTCGGGGATGCGGGTGCCCACGAGCGAAAGGAGCATGCCAAACTCGCTGATGGTTTCGCAGTGACCGCGCGATGGTTGTGAATAGGAGACCTTGCCGATCTGCGCGTCGCCTTCAATCAGAGAGATCGCCGCCGGAAGGTGTCCGCGAACGCGCGGGCCGCGGCGGCGGTTGACGATCGGCGTTTTTGTGCCCGTCGCGGTCTGCGGCGCGCGCTGAAATTTGCCCTCCCGATCGAACCCCTTGAAGACGAGTCCGCAGTTATTGCACAGCAGCTTGTGCATGCCTACCGCCCGGAGAAATACGCTGGCGTCGTCGTAATCCCTTTGAATCCGCTCGCTCTGGCACCTTGGACACTGCATCGCTGGACCATTCTACAACGAGGTCGCGTGTTAGAATGCCAAAGGTTTAAATGAAAGTTCTTCTTACACTCTGCTTACTGGTGATTGCCGTTTTTTCGGCCGCCAACGCGCAGCCGCGAGGCCAGCGGGACGTCCGGTTGACGCGTGCGCAGATCAAAGAGGCGGAGCAACGGCTGGCGGAGCTCGGGTACTGGACCGGAGCGGTTGACGGCGTCTTTGATGCGAGTTCGCGGTCCGCGTTGATCGCGTTTCAGAAATGGGAAGGTCTCCCGGTTACGGCGAAGCTGACGCTCGCGGAGCTTGAGGCGATTCGCGCGGGTGAGGGTCCGAAAGGAAGAGAACCAGGTTACGAGCACGTTGAAGTAGATCTCGATCGCCAGGTGCTCCTAATCATCAACGAAGAAGGCGGCGTGAGAGTGCTTCCCGTTTCCACCGGCAGCGGAAAGCCGTTTGCCGTTGACGGCCAGACGAGCATCGCCTACACGCCGCGCGGCCGGTTCGTTGTGTACGACAAAACTTACGGCTGGGAAGACGGCGTACTCGGTTCGGTCTACTACGCAAACTACATCACCGGCGGTGTTGCGATTCACGGCTACGAAACGGTTCCCACGAAACCCGCGAGTCACGGCTGCATTCGCATTCCGATGTTCGCCGCACGCGAGGTGAGCAAGCTCCTCAGCCTGGGAACGATTGTGCTGGTCTACGACAAGGTCTCCTTTGTTTCGGCGCGCGAGTGGGTCACAAATCCCAAACTAAAGGAAGCCGCAATGCTCAACGGTGCCGCCAAAGACTACACAACACTTCCGTAGTCGAACCCGCACTCAGGTTTCTTCGTAAATTCTCACCGGTGCTGCTGCTATGGAAACGCTAAATCTGCTCGGTTCGACAATGGGTCTCGGTTTGGTCTCGGGACTGAACCTTTATGCGACGGTGCTCACCGTTGGGCTCGGCATCCGTTTTGGACTCATTACGCTGAATGCCGAACTGCAAGGCCTCGAGGTGCTGGCCAATCCTTACGTTCTCGTTGCCGCCGGCATTCTGTTCGTGGTCGAGTTTCTGGCCGACAAGATTCCGTGGGTCGACAGTATCTGGGACACAATTCATACGTTCATTCGACCGCTCGGCGCTGCTGTACTCGGCGCCACGGCAATCGGCGCCGTCAACGCCGAAACCGCAATCATCGCCGCACTCTGTGCCGGTATTTCGCTTTCGGGCCATTCGGCGAAAGCCGGAACTCGGCTACTCGCGAATCACAGTCCCGAGCCTTTCTCGAACATCGCCCTCAGTTTGATCGAGGACGTGCTGGTGGTGTTCGGCTCGTGGTTGGCACTGGCCCATCCGGCGATCATGCTGGCGATAGCGGTGGCGTTTCTGATCGCGTTCAGTTGGTTTGCGCCAAAGGCGTTTCGCTTGATACGAGTCGAGTATTTGGCGACGCTGGCGCTTCTGAAACGGTGGTTTCAACTGCTCAAGCAGTTTGTATTCGCTGACCGGAGCGAGCTGGCAACGGCTGGTGGAGTTTCGTTCGACGTGATCGGTTCAACAGGCGAAGGCGCGGCCGATCTACACGAGGCCGACGTTCCAGAGCACATTTTGTATTACCTCGATAACAAGGCGGGAACTCCCGGCAAGCGCCGGCTCATTCGCTGCACGGCGGGCAAAGGCGTGAAGAACCTACGGCATTCAGTGGGCTATCTTCAGATCAGCGACGACTCTTTGATCTTCGTAACGAAGCGCTTGTTCCGTCTTCGAGAACTGCG
>DASUOZ010000129.1:0-3879 GCA_036276375.1 Pyrinomonadaceae bacterium
GCTTGCTCTTTGAAGCCTCAATACGTAATGACTAAGTTGGGGAAAATATGTCTCGAGTGCGGCGGGATCTTTTGCTTTGCTGTTAGCGCGTTTTGACGAAGCACTAACCGTATGTTATAGGCTCTCTCGCATTACAGCTCGCACGTTTGCTGGCACCCAGACGGCAAGGAATCAACGACTATCCGTGGCAGTTAAGACAATCGCTCTCGGCTCTGATCGCGCCGCAAAGATCATGGCTGTACGCGCCAGTGTGGCGCGCGTAGCGGCGATCGATCCGGATTGGGCGAACGTAAACGTAGTCGCCCGACGCGTTGAAACCAATGCGCCGGCGATGCCGCTGACTGACTGGCAATTGATGGAAGGCGCACGTGAGCGAGCACTCGCCGTGCGTGATTCACTCAGAAGCCGCCGCCTGGAAGCAGACATTTATGTCGGGCTCGAAGGCGGTTTTCACTCCGTGTCGATCGCCGGTGAGTGGCACACGTTTTTGCGCGGCTGGGCTTATGCAACCGACGGTGCGACTGAAGGAGAGCGCAGCGCGTTCGGCGCCGCACCGTCGATTGCCGTGCCGGCCGACATCGTCAAGCGCGTTGTTCAAGGCCGCCGTGAATTGGGTTTAGTGATCGATGAAGTTACGGGCGGGCGCGACATCAAAAGCAAGCAGGGCGCCTGGGGCGTGTTGTCGCGCGATCTGGTGACGCGTTCGATGAGTTTTGAGCTCGCGTTGATCGCCGCTTTTGCCCCTTTTTATAATCCTAAGTTTTATTCTACCGACGAATCTTAATGGACGAACTAGTGGCACAAGTTAATCATGAAGAGCCGCCGCCGCGATCAAACGCGGGTTGGGTGGAAGTGATCGCCGGATCGATGTTCTCCGGGAAATCGGAAGAGCTGATCCGTCGTTTGCGACGCGCGAAGATCGCCAGGCAAAAGGTGCAGGTCTTCAAACCCGAGCTCGACTCGCGTTTTTCAGACAACCACATCGTTTCCCACTCGGAGATGCGCCACGAATCGGCCAACAGCCGCTCCGCCGCTGAAATACTCGCGAAAGTCGATCCCGACACGGAAGTGGTGGGCATCGACGAAGGACAGTTTTTCGATAACGACCTGATCCAGGTTGCGAACGAACTGGCCGGCCGCGGCGTGCGCGTGATCATCGCCGGGCTCGATCAGGACTACACCGGCAAGCCCTGGGAACCCATGCCGCAACTGCTCGCAATCGCGGAATACATCACCAAGACGCACGCGATCTGTATGAAGTGTGGGCAGCCCGCAAACTACTCACAGCGCACGTTTGAATCAGAAGAGCGCGTCGCCGTCGGCGCCTCCGACAAGTACGAGGCCCGCTGCCGGCAGTGCTTTGTGCCCCACGCGGACGCACCGACCGTTCACACCGAATAACACCAGCCACAGAACACGCAGACGTGTCTGCGGAATCTGTGGCTGCCCGTTAGACAACGCGAACTCCCTGCTCACCGTCTCACGACGCAAGAAGTCTCCTCGATAGACGTTCCTCTAACCGCAAAGTATTACCTTCAGGAGGATGACAATGACACCTAAGCACGTGGTCCCGATCGTTTTCTTCTGCCTGTTAATCGCTCTTCCAGTTGGGCTCTTGATCAACGCTCGCGCCCAGAAGAATTCAACCAAACCTCAGGACGACAAAAAGCCCGCCCCGACCGACTACCGCATTTCCGGCCCCTACACCCACAAAAATCTGACCGTCTTTCTCGTGCACGGCAAGGATCTCCTCCCCGGAAGAAACTTCCTGACGCTTCAGGAAGCGCTCGCGCAGAAGAAGGTCAGGGTTTATGAAACGAAAGAAGTCAATGAACTCGCCATCCAGAACTTCTCGAACCAGGACGTCTACGTTCAGGCCGGCGACATCGTCCGCGGCGGCGAACAGGATCGAATGATCTCCATCGACTTCATCGTCCCGCCACGGTCCGGACGCATGCCGATCGCGGCTTTCTGCGTCGAGTCGGGACGATGGAACAGGCGAGGCGAAGAGCAGGCTGCCTATTTCAGCAGTTCGGACAACTTCGCCGCCACGAAGGATCTGAAACTTGCGGCGAAAAGGGCCAACTCGCAACAAGCTGTCTGGGATAACGTCTCGGTTGCGCAAGACAAACTGAGCAAAAACGTCAGCGAAGTTGTTTCTCTCAACTCGTCGCCGAGCAGCCTGGAACTGTCGGTTGAGAATGCCAAAGTGAAGGAAACCACCGCCGCTTACATCAACGCCCTCGACAGCATCTTGCGTGGCAAGAAGGACGTGATCGGCTTTGCGTTCGCGATCAACGGCAAGGTAAACAGCGCGGACGTTTACGCGTCGCACGCGCTTTTCGCCAAACTTTGGCCGAAACTGTTGAAGGCCACGGCCACCGAAGCGCTGGCCGAGCTCGATCAGCACGCGAACGCCGAACCGGTTGCGAGTGAAACGATCAATGCGTTTCTGGCGGATTCTGAACAGCCAAAACCAAAGTCGAAGGACGTGACGCCGCGCGTTCGAGTGGTGACCCGTGAAGACGACGACAATATCTTTTTCGAGACGCAGGACCGTCGCGAGAAGGACGCCTGGGTGCACCGCAACTACATCCGTAAACATTAGGGGGAGAAAGGTCAAGTATCAGAATCCCACCGACGCAGTCGGTGGTACCTTCAGACCAAAAACTAAAGGGCGAGCGACTGCAACCACTTTTCAGTCGCTCGCCTTTCTCCATGAGGCATGCGAATTACGCATGGAGGGGTGAGGGATCACGTTGCGTGGGGTAAATTCAGCATATAGTTTCCACTTCAATACTTATGACGTTATCAGCGGAAACGTTTCAGAAAAATTTATCGTGCTTGCCGCTCGCGCTCGTTCGCCTCGTCTGTGGTCTCAGCGGTCACACGGAACGCGTAGCTGTCGATGAATGTCGGTTGGCCGGACTCCGGCACACCGCTTAGTTTCAAATGATAATCGCCGGGTGTGAGGAGTTCTCCGGTGAAAGTGACGTGCACGACGTAATGCGCATTTCGCGGTATGGTCTTTAGTTCGTCCTGCGACTCGACCGCCTGATCCTCGCGAAACAGTTGTGTCTTGTATTTCTTGAAGTCAGATTTGGCGAGTTCAAGCTCGAGATTGACGCGGTCGTTCTTCGCCGGCGCGCGCATCGCTTTAATAGCGCCGCCCGATCTTGTCGAACCCGCGGTCAGAGTCAGTGCGGTCCCGTTGTTGGTCGCGACCTGCGTGCCGGGCGACTTCGTGACCACCCAGAAAACAAGCATTGCCAGGAGCCCGGCAACTGCGATCAGCGAAACTGCGTACGCCGGATTTCGATGGAAGCTCGTGAACATCGGTAAGGAAGTTCGCGTGGGAGTGACGGGCGCGGGAACGCGGTCTACAGCGAATGAGTGATCGTCGCGGTAGTTTTGTAAAAGCCGGGCGAAGTGTAACTTCTGTCGCCCGCTTTCGGTGCTCAGAAAGTGAGTCTTGAAATAGAGTTGTTCGTCGTTGGTTAAACTGCCGGCGAGGTATTGATCGAACAACTCTTCCTGAAGCGCGAGAAGCTCCTCTTGAAGCGCGGCGTCGTCATGGATCAGCGCCGCCAGCTCCGTTTGCCGCTCGGGCGTTAGACCACCGAGCAGATAAATCCGCATCTCTTGTTCAGATACATTAGGCATCAGCTTGTGCTTTTTCTCTCCGTAAGAAAGCCGCTTCTAATCCTAATGACTAAATGATCGTGAGTATTTCATCGCAGCGCATCTGCAACACACTTTTCGAGGCACTTCTGGAGCGCCGAGCGAATGCGATAGGCCCTGATTCTTAAGGCGTTAGGCGCAATTCCGAGTTCCTCCGCAAGCTGTTTTCTTTCTTCAATCTTTCGCCGGCCATCCGCC
>DASUOZ010000130.1:0-3339 GCA_036276375.1 Pyrinomonadaceae bacterium
AGGTGAACGCCGGGTCCCAACTCGCCTTTGTGTTTCACGAGATACTCGACCGACAACGCCTGGTTCGCAAAACTCATGTCCATAACGCTGGCCGGGTGTCCTTCGGCAGCGGCAAGATTGATCAAACGACCTTCGCCCAGAACGACGATGCTGCGTCCACTCGACTGAATCTTGTACTCCTCGACAAACGGACGCACCGTCACCGGCTCGGCCGCCATTTCGCGCAACGCGACGAGGTTCAGTTCGAGATCGAAGTGACCGCTATTGCAAACGATCGCGCCGTCTTTCATACGTGAAAAATGTTCGCCGTCGATAACGTGACGATTGCCGGTAACGGTCACGAAGATGTCGCCCAGCGCAGCAGCTTCGGCAATCGGCATGACGCGGAAACCGTCCATCACCGCTTCGACCGCTTTGATGGGATCGATCTCGGTGACGACGACATTAGCGCCCATACCACGGGCCCGCAAGGCAACGCCTTTGCCGCACCAGCCATAACCGATCACGACCAAAGTGCGTCCGGCGAGCAGAATGTTAGTGGCGCGAATGATGCCGTCGAGCGTTGATTGGCCCGTGCCGTAACGATTATCGAAGAAGTGTTTTGTTTGGGCGTTGTTGACGGCCATCGCAGGGAAGGACAACACGCCCGCGGTTTCCATCGCCTTGAGACGCTGAATACCGGTAGTGGTCTCTTCAGTAGAGCCGATGATCTCTTTGATCTGATCGCCGCGCTCCTTCAGCAGCGTCGCCACAACGTCGGAGCCGTCGTCGATGATGATGTCGGGATGCGTATCCAGCGCGGTGCGAACGTGACGATTGTAAGTGTCAGTCGACTCGCCCTTGATGGCGTAAACCGGAATGCCCCAGTCTGACACGAGGGCCGCGGCGACGTCGTCCTGCGTGGAAAGGGGATTGGAAGCGATCAGCACTGCTTCCGCGCCGCCCGCTTGCAATGCGCGCGCGAGGTTTGCTGTTTCGGTAGTGATGTGGGCGCAGGCGACGAGTTTGACGCCGTCGAGCGGTTTCTCTTCAGCGAAACGCTCGCGGATCAAACGCAGCACCGGCATCTCTCGCTCGGACCACTCGATGCGCTGCTTGCCGTGCGGCGCCAAACCAATATCTTTCACGTCGAATTCGACGGAACGTGTTGCACTCATATTCGATGATTCCTCTGTTGATGAATTCTAAATGCCGGCGCTGGAACGCAACGCTTCAGCCTTGTCGGTTCGCTCCCAGGTAAAGCCTTCTTCGTTGCGACCGAAATGACCGTAAGCCGCGGTTGCTTTGTAAATCGGCCGGCGCAGATTAAGTTCCTGAATGATACCGCGCGGAGTCAGTTCAAAATTGTCGCGCACTAAATTCGCCAGCGCAGTTTCGCTGACGCGGCCCGTTCCGGCCGTATCGACCAGCACTGAAACCGGATCGGCGACGCCGATGGCGTAAGCGAGTTGGACCAGACAACGATCGGCGAGCCCGGCCGCGACAATGTTCTTCGCCACGTAACGCGCCATGTAAGCGGCCGAACGATCCACTTTCGTCGGATCCTTGCCGGAGAAAGCACCGCCGCCATGCGGCGCATAGCCACCATAAGTATCGACAATGATCTTGCGGCCGGTCACGCCGGCGTCGCCTTGTGGACCACCGGTGACGAATCTGCCGGTAGGATTGATGTGATACTTAGTGTCTTTATCGAGCAGCTCAGGCGAGACAGTGTGCTTGATAACTTTTTCGAGGACCTCGGCACGAAGTTGTTCGTTGGTGACGTCGTCGGCGTGTTGCGAAGAGATAACGACAGCTTCGAGCCGGAACGGCCGGCCATCGCGATACTCAACGGTCACCTGGGATTTTCCATCGGGCCGCAGATACGGAAGCTCACCCGACTTGCGCACTTCCGACAGGCGGCGGGAAAGCATGTGGGCCAATTGAATCGGCAGCGGCATTAGCTCGGGTGTTTCGTTACAGGCAAAACCAAACATCAAACCCTGATCGCCGGCGCCGCCAGTGTCGACGCCCATCGCGATATCGGGCGATTGGCGATCGAGCGCGGAGAGCACCGCGCAGGTATCGCAGTCGAAACCATATTTCGCGCGGGTGTAACCAATCTCGCGAATCATATCGCGAGCCACTCGCGAGTAATCGATGACGGCATCGGTAGTAATCTCACCGGCGACGACAACCAGACCGGTCGTAACCAGCGTCTCACAGGCGACACGCGCCGTTGGATCGGCGCTCAACGCAGCATCAAGGACCGCGTCCGAGATTTGATCTGAAATCTTGTCTGGGTGTCCTTCAGTGACGGATTCGGAGGTGAACAAGTAACCGGATTCGGTAGTCAAAACAACTCCTTTGCGTATACAGACTCGAATTTAGTGCAGAAAAAGACCGCGTAATGTAACAGTCCGGCTTCACGAGTGTCAAGGAACACCAACCCGGACTTTGGCGTAAAAACGTGGGAAATACTCAATAATCAAACAATTCCACCCGACTCGAAGTTCCTCTGTATGACCAAACTCTCCGCCTCATTGCTGGAGGTAACGCGGGCCCTTTCAGACGCTGCTAAAGCCGCGGATTTTAGTTTCGGACATGACACCGCGATCGTGGCCGTGCAGCACATGCTCTGGCAGACGGTCGATCTTTGCGAAGCCCTCGCTGGGCTGGGCGCACGCCGAGAAAACATCTTTGCGCTCGGCAAGATCTACTCCAACAGCGCGGTAGTGATCGGAGCTCTGCGTGAGCGTGGCATCACGGTCCTGCAAAGCTCCGCGCCGCAACCGGGAGAGTTTGAACGATACTTTCAGTACGACGTCGCTCAACTATGGGAGCTCGTAGTGCAACGTCTCTCGCGTCGCAATGTCAAACGCATTCTCATTCTCGACGACGGCGGCCGGTGCAGTACGAGCATTCCCGCGGAGTTGCTGCGCCGGCATGCGGTCGCCGGCGTCGAGCAAACGACTTACGGCATCGTTCTGTTTGCGGAACAGCCGCCGCCGTTTGCAGTGATGTCGTGGGCGCGGGCCGCCGTGAAACTTCACATCGGTGGTTCACTGTTCTCCGAGTGCCTGCTGGCGAAATTGCAGAGCCGAGTGCTCGGCGGCAACACCCTCGCAGGCGAGAACGTCGGCATCATCGGTCTCGGTAGCATCGGCAGTGCGCTGGCCCACCTGACTGCGCGACAAAACAACCACGTTCTCTTTTACGATAACGATCCCAAGGTGCAGGTTCCTGATTATCTGCAGGGACGAGTCACGCGCATCGACTCACTCGAGGAGCTGATGCTGCGCTGCAACTTCGTGTTTGGCTGCTCGGGCCGCAATCCTTTCAAAGATTGGTGGCCGCTGA
>DASUOZ010000131.1:0-17622 GCA_036276375.1 Pyrinomonadaceae bacterium
GTGAAGAAAGGAACAGCCACCCAGGCACACCAGATTTTGATCCAACCCGGCGCTCAGTTGGACCATTTAGAGGACGTGGCGGTGCTTTTGTACCACCCTCCACAACGACCAACCCCCCAACCGACTTTGCAGAATGCGGAAAGAACAAGGTGAGTCATTGCCGATTTACGATTGCCGATTGACGATTTGCTCCAAGCTAAAAGACCGCACAACGGCCCAGGCGCAACTTTCGTCAGCGGCCAATCGACAATCGACAATCGACAATCGGCAATAACAGATGTCGCAGCTTAAGATCGCCGCAGTTTTGCTTATCTCGATAGTGCTGCAACTTTCGTTGCGCGAGGTTTGGAAGCCGCTTGCGTATATCGACTTTCCGCTGATCGTAGTTGTTTACATCGCCTTGCAACGTGAAGCGTGGCAGGCATTGGTGGTCGGGACGCTGGCCGGACTGATCGTCGACGCCCGCAGCGGCGGGCTAATCGGCGCCGGAGGATTTTCAAAAACGCTGACGGCCTATTTGATCTTCTTCGCGGCGACGAAAGTAAACCTTGAAAACCCGTTACTGCGGATCCCGGTGCTGGCGGCGGCTTCCATGCTCGACTCGGCGATTTACGTCTTCTGGCACCGGCTGCTCGGTTATCCACCGGGCGCGCCGTTGATGCAGACGATCTCTTACAGACTGATCGCGACCACAGTGGTCGGTACTCTGGTTCTTTACATGCTCGGTTCGGTGATGTCGGGCGAGTCGTCGCAGCGGCGCCAATTCGCCACCCGGCGGCGCGTCGCGCGGCGTTCGACCGGTTCGTTACGAAGAAGATGAACCTTTGCAACGCGACTGCGAAAAGAAAGCACTAAGTAGATGCTCGTGAGGCGATAAGCCATGAAATTCGAAGACACATCGCAAAACCTTCGCGCTCGGCTGCGTTTCGTCCAGGTCCTGGTCGTGTTGATGTTGACTGTGCTGGGCGTCCGGCTCTACGTGTTGCAAGTCGTGCGCGGCGACCGCTACTCCGAGATCGCGCAGAACCAGCGACGTCGCCGTTTGCCGATCCCGGCGCCGCGCGGCGTGATCTTCGACCGCAACAGGAAACCAATCGTCAACTCCCGCCCGATCTACAACGTCATCCTTTCGCGCGAAGACGTTAAAGGCAAAGACCTCAACGCCCTGATTGACCCACTCGCCAGCGGCCTGGATATCGACCAGCAAATGCTGTTCGAGCGTTTCGAGATGGTGAAGTCAATGCCGGCGTTTGAAACCATCACCGTGAAACAGGACGCGACGCCCGGAGACATCGCCTGGGTCGAGTCACACAATCTCGAGTATCCCGAGCTGCGCGTCGAGCAGCAGCCGCAGCGAAAATATCCGGCGAACGGCTCACTCGCACACGTCCTCGGTTACGTCGGTGAAATCAGTCCCGAACAACTCAAGCAACCGGCTTCCAAAGAAAAGGGCCTGAAACCCGGCGACATCATCGGTCTCAGCGGCCTCGAACAGATCTACGACGACTACCTGCGCGGCAAAGACGGCTACCGCGAAGTGGTGGTCGACAGCCGCGGACGCATTCAGGACGAGATCGAGATCGTCGATCCGATTCCCGGCCGAGACCTGATCACCACCATCGATCTCGATCTCCAGCACGCCGCCGAAGATCAACTAGCAAACTCAGTCACCAGGCGTGGCGTGCTCATCGCGATGGATCCAAATAACGGCGAGGTCCTGGCGCTGGCTTCGTATCCGACGTTTGACCCCAATCTTTTTTCCCAACGAATCACAACCAAGGGAGGCAAAGCCGAATACGGCGCGCTCCTGGCTGACCCGGAAACGCCATTACTCAACCGCGCGATCCAGAGCCGCTATCCGCCGGGTTCGACGTGGAAGATTCCGATGGCCGTGGCCGGACTTCAGCAGGACGCCATCACGATCGACCACTCCAGCCTCGCCTGCGGCGGCGGTATCACGATCGGAAACAAGTTCACGCGCTGCATGGGCAATCACGGCATGCCCGACATCAAACGCGCAATCACCGTCTCCTGCGACGGATATTTCTATCGTCTGGGTTTGAAGATGGGCATCGACGGCATCGTCAGCATGGTTGACGAGTTTGATCTCAACAAGCGCACCGGCATCGACCTGCCAAACGAAGTCGTCAGCTGGACGCCGTCGCGCGAGTTCAAGCGTCGCATGCAACCGCGCGATCCGGAGTGGCGTGATATCGACACGGTTTATGCGTCGTTCGGACAGGTCTACGATATCATCACGCCCATCTCGCTCATCCGGACGATCTCCGCGGTGAGTATGGGTGGCCGGATGTACATTCCGCACCTGCTCAAAGAAGTGCCGGCATACGGCGAACTGCCGGCGGTGAGATTTCAACCTTTGGACAACTCTCGCCCAAATCCGAAAGTGATCCCGATACCGGAAGACATTCACCACACCGTTGTTGAGGGCATGTGGAGCGTGGTGAACGGCGGCGGAACCGGCGCGCGGATCGCGATGGCGGGTTTTGACATCGCCGGCAAAACGGGAACGGCGCAGGTCGTCGGGCTCGGCAAGGACGTTGGCAAGAACAAGGACCACTCGTGGTTCGTGAGTTACGCACCGGCTTACAAGCCCGAGATCGCGATGGTCGCGCTGATCGAGAACTCAGGATTTGGCGGCACGCACGCGGCGCCGGCCGTGCGTGGCGTTTACGACGTTTACTATCGGAACACGCGGCACCAGGAGCCTCCGGGCGCCGTGCAGCAAGTCGCGAAGGCAGAGACGCCCGCCAAGCCAAAGCCGGTCGCAACGAAACGCACCACTCCCGCCGCGCAGCAAGCTGTGATCAGTAATTAGTAGTTGTTGTAGATGGTCGCAATTATTCACAAACGCAGTTGGCGTGACTTCGACTGGCTGCTCGCACTGCTGGCGATCGGCATCGTGCTGTTTGGCACGATCCAGATTCGCAACGCGCAACCGACCGAGCCTTACTGGGCCAAACAACTCATCGGACTCGGCATCGGTCTCGTCGCGATGCTCGCTATCGCGTTCACCGATTACCGCAAACTGCTCAACCTCGCGCCGGCGTTCTATGTGTTCGGACTGATCCTGCTCGTGATCGTGTTGATTCCGGGCGTCGGTCTGAAGATCAACGGTCAGCAGGCGTGGATCAGAGTGCCGGGCATCGGACAGTTTCAGCCGTCGGAGTTTGTGAAAGTGACTACGGCGATGATGCTGGCGCGCTATTTCGGAAAGAACCGCCTGCAGACACTCTCGCTTAAAGAGATGATCGTCGGCGGCATCATCCTCGCGCTGCCGATCGCGCTGATCCTGCTTGAGCCTGACGCCGGCTCGGTACTGACGTACCTGCCGATTCTCGCGGTGGTGCTGTTTTTGTCGGCGATCAAATTGCGCCTCGTTATGGGCGCCGCGATTCTGGCGGTGGTGATGATTCCCGCCGCGTATTGGGTCGGTGTTAAGACCGGATACATCAAAGCGTACCAGCAGGAGCGCATCAACGTGATCCGCGATCCGGAGAATGCGGATCGGCGCGGCATCGGCTATCACACGTGGCAGTCGATTCTGACGGTCGGCGAAGGCGGGCTACTCGGCTCGCGCTCGTCAGTGGAACATTCGCAGAGCGGATTGAAATTTCTGCCTGAACCACACACGGATTTTATCTACGCCGTGCTGGCCGAAAACACGGGATTCGTCGGCTGCATCCTCGTGTTGATTGCTTACGCCTTACTGATATCGCGTTTGATCACCGGCGCGCGGCGCGCGTCAGACCGCATGGGAATGCTCTTTATTATGGCCTTCGTCGGCGGCCTGACGTTTCAGATCTTCATAAATATCGGCATGGCGCTCGGCATCTCACCCGTGATCGGCGTGCCGCTGCCGCTCATGAGCGCCGGTCTCGCCTCGCTGATCGCCACGTTCATCGCGATCGGGTTTGCCATCAGCATTCAGTTACGACGCTTCGTCAATTAGCCACGGACTTTCAGTCTGTGGCCTTTGCGTCGAGGGCGCGAGTTACGAGTTCAATCTCGACAGTAATTTCATCGCCTATGAACGTCGGATTGTCCTGCCGCGCGTAATTGATGCCGTAGTCTCGCCGGTTCAAAACCATCTTCGCCGAATAACCGACGGAAGTTTTGTTGTTCGCCGGGTTCTTGAACGTTCCCGTGATGGTGAACGGCAGCGCGATCTGTTTCGTCACGCCGTGCATCGTCAGCGGACCGTGAGCAATGAACTGGTTCCCTTTCTTCTCGATGCGTTCACTCTTGAACGTGATCTCGGGAAACTTCTCCACGTCGAAGAAGTCGGCATTGCGCAGGTGCGCGTCGCGTCTTTCGATTCCGGTGTCCACACTCGTCGTCTTGATCACCACGCTGACCGACGACTTCGTCACGTCTTTCTCGTCATGATTGAGCGTGATCGCAAAGTCCGTGAACTTTCCCTTCACCTGTGACAAACCGCCGAGGATCGGCACTGAGAAACCAACGGTCGAGTGCGCGTTATCAATCGGATGGGTCCCCGCGGGGGCCGGTGCGGTCTGCTGCGCGACTGACGTCGCGACGAACAATAGAATAACCAGTAGCGTTTTCTTCAACATTTCTGAGTTTCCTTCTCTCGAATCAAGTATTTGTCGTAACCTGCGCGAACCAACTGCTCGAAAGCCTCCCACACATCGTCCGGGATCTCCTGCGCGATCTGATAGCCGAGCTCCGGATACAACCTAATCCTTTGTAGGTCGCCAACCATAATGCCGACCACATCGGCGGGGGATAACGAGCTGTGCGTGTACTCGGCGACGTAATCAGCGAACGAGACCTGCGGCGAAGTCACGACGACCTGCTTCTCCGGCCAGAACTTGCGAAACGTCGCGTAACAACGCCGCTCCATGTACGGTTTCTGCACGAGGATGAACGTGTTCGGATCGATGCCGCGGTCGGCGAGTAAACGTCGCGTGAATTTGACGTTCTCGCCTGTGTTCGTCGATTTCGACTCGATCAGGATGCTGTCGTGCGGGACGTTCATCCGCATCGCGATACGCGCGAAGCGCTCCGCCTCCGGTTCGTTCCAGAGCTGGGTCGTGATCGCGCCGCGCCCGCCGGAAAAGATCAGCAATGGAGCGAAACCGGCATTGAATAACTGGGCGCCTCGTTCCGCGACGCGCTCGTCGTGACTGCACAACACCAGAATCGCGTCGGCCGGCGCGAGCGCGTGCTGCAAACGGTGATAGTCCCAGAGTTTTTCGGCGAGAGCCAGGATTTCAGCGTTCATACAAGCTCAGGCCGACTCGGTTGCCTCTTCATCACTGGACAGTTTCCGTTTCCGCTTTGTGGTCGGGTCCAGCAGCCGTGCGAAAAGCGGAATCGAGATAAAACCCAGAGGCGCCACGGCTACACTGATAAAAGAGAGCGCGATCGCCAGCGC
Source organism: Pyrinomonadaceae bacterium (assembly GCA_036276375.1). Classification (GTDB taxonomy): domain Bacteria; phylum Acidobacteriota; class Blastocatellia; order Pyrinomonadales; family Pyrinomonadaceae; genus PSRF01. Next base: position 5,420 of record DASUOZ010000131.1, read on the forward strand.
ACAACCCAAAGGCACCGCCCACGATCGGCGCTCAATACGTTTCTCGATTTCCGGTCCCACACCTGGCTTCAACAGACCCGTCGCCACCGCATGGCGCCAAATCCAGAGTTTGGCGGTCGCGACCGCGCCGAAGCTGCCGGTGTAAAGAATGAAGGCCGTTTGACTCCAGAAATTCTCGCTGAACAAAGCCGTCGGAAACGGCACAAACGAAACACAAAGCAACAGCAGCAGATTTCGCCACAGCAGACCGGCGTTGTAGTTGTCGATGTAGCGAAAGATGCGATGGTGCTCGGTCCACATCAGTCCGATGATCAGAAAACTGACCACGAAACCCATCACGCGTGGCAGCAGTTCGACGAGCGCGTGGCGCAGCGCTGAATCTGTGTGTTCAGTGATGTGCGGCACCTTCAGTTCGAGTACCAGCAACGTGATCACGATCGCAAACACCGCGTCGCTGAAAAACACGACCCTCTCGAAGCTCAGACCTGTTTCCGGTTCATGGTTGTCCATTCCAGGCATCTCCCAAACCCGATTAAGTTAGCCTTTCATCTGTATCGCGTTAACGTCAAACCCGGCCGACGCGGCGATCGCCGTCGAGCATCAACTCGCAGGCTTTGAAAGCATATTCCTCGAACAACGCGAGTCGCGAGGCGAGAATCACCCACGCTTTTTTGCCGGAGCGCCAGAGATAGCGGCGCGGCAATTCCGGAAATTCGCGGCCAAGACTATCAATGTGCTCGGTCGTAGTAAACAGCCAAAGCCCGTTGCACGAGGGCAACTTCGCACTCCGGCGCAACCCGCACAGCAACTTGCCGTCAAGATAGACGTAGGTGAAGCCAAACGCTCGTTTCACCGTGGGGCGGATCGGCTCCAGCTCTTCGAGCACAAACGGAAAGGGCGATTTCTTATCTCTGCTCACCTGCGTTAATCTTTTGACGAAAGTTTTCAGCGAAAGGACCCGCGACAATGGCCCCCACACTCTACCGAATCATTCTGCAAGTCGACAATCTCGACCGCGCGGAAGAGTTCTACGGCAAGCTCCTCGGCGACCGCGGGCGACGCATTCACGGCGGGTCGCGTCATTACATCGATTGTGGACCAGTGATTCTCGCACTCGTCGACGTCAATGGCGAGGGCATTCCCGGCCTCGAGCCGAAGCCGTTGCCCGACTACATCTACTTCGCCGTGAAAGATATCGAAGTGTTCCACGAGCGCGCCCGCGAGTTGAACTGTTTGTCGAGTGAAGACGTACATGGGGCCAGCGCGGGCGACATCGTCACGCGTCCGTGGCGCGAGCGATCATTTTACGTGCATGATCCCTGGGGCAACGGCCTTTGCTTTGTCGACGAAAATACCCTGTTCACCGGACGGTAAATACGTAGTAAGTAATGACCAGACATCCTACATACCAGGCGGCTACCACTGTTGCTCCGGCAGTCGAAGAGCACTTCGCGCGTCATCTCGCCGAGGCTCGCAAAGAGGGTGAAGACGGACTCGCGTCGCAACCGGACGCGGACGCAATCGCCGCGATCATCGACGCCACCTTCTGGGCGAGCTTTCGCCGCGAAGAGGGCCGCTTTCCGAAAATCTCGCTGGCTTATCTGCCGCCCGAAGAAGCGGGTCAGCCGTTGATGTTCGAACGTCCGTTGCCGCTGACCGCCGGTGTGCTCACCAAACTCGCGCCCGCAGTCGAACGTCCCGAGATTCATCTCGGGGTCTGGCTGTTTGATAACGAGCTGCGCGTCTGGGGTGCGACGCGCACGATTCCGAGTTTCTGTTTCGTACTGGAAGACGTCGAACCGGGTTTGCTGGTGGTGAAGCATCGCCGGCTGGATGGCTTCGGCAAGTACGCGAACGTTGCGGTGCTCAAAGGCGAGCAGGTGAAGATGATCGACGAAAAAGGCACGAGTTTGCCTGACTGTCCTTCACTGCTGCGTTCGTTGCTCGCTTTTACGGCCGCCGCGACGAACGGTCCACATAATTCGTTGAACGTGCTGGTCCAACTCGCCGCGTCGATGCGGGCGCAGGGTCACGGCGGCAGTCTGTTGGTTGTGCCGACCGGCGACGATCGCTGGCGCAAGTCGATCGCGCAGCCCATTCTCTATTCGATCAGACCTTCGTTTTCGGCGCTTTCAGAGCTCGCGCGTCACGAAGTGGACGTGAATCATGAAGATCGACGGCAGTGGGAGAGCGCAATGCGACGCGCTGTCGATACGATTGGGGGACTCACTGCGGTCGACGGTGCGACAGTGATCAACGATCGTTACGAAGTGCTGGCGTTCGGCGCGAAGATCAGGCGTCCCGAAGGAAGCCCGCCCGTTGACAAATGGGTGATTACCGAACCCGTCGTAGGAAACGTCGGCATCGTGGTCCAACCGACCGAGCATGGCGGCACGAGACACTTGTCAGCCGCGCAATTTGTCTTTGATCAGCACGAAACGCTCGCGCTGGTAGCGTCGCAGGACGGGCGCTTCACAGTCTTCGCATGGTCGCAGTGTGAGGAGATGGTCCACGCCCACCGCGTCGAGTCGTTGTTGATGTAATTGGTTCGATTCGATCTTCCAGTTGGAATTCGCGGTCTGAGCGCACGGAACTACGGCGTGAACATGCGGCGAAAGCGGATGCCGGAGTAGTTTAGGACCATGGCGCGGCCGTCGACGATCGCTTCGAAGGCGATCCAGTCCGGCGCTTCGGGATCGCCGATGCCGAACTTTCCGTCCCCACGCGGAACGAGCGACTGGACGCCGTCGATGTAGAGCTGGCCCCGCCGCAAAACGATGCGCGTGTCGCCGTACCACGGACTGTCGTTGTAGTAGTGGCCCACAAAACCTTCCCAGTCCTTGCGCGCTTCGAACGTGCGCGGGCCGGTGTAACGCGCACCCGCGTACCAGTCGGCGCCGTGATACGCCTGCGTGACGAGCCGGTTCTCACGCACGAACCCGAGCACGTACAAATCAAACTCCCGAAGCTTCACGATGAAACGGTCGCCCGCCATGCGCTCGAGCGCGATCTTGCGGCCGTTGTACGTGAGGATCAGCTTCTCGCCTTCGGCTGAGAATTCCAGTTTCTTGCCGTCGGGTGACGTGTAGACGCCCACATAGTCTTCAGCGTTCTTCACTTCGTCGGCCGCCGGCGCCAGCGCCGGTGCTTCAGGCAACGTCTTGTTCGCGAGCGAAGCGTTAAAGAGCTCAATCGCATACTTCGTCACCGCGACGGGACGATAGCCGCGCAAGTTTGCGTTCACGGAAGCAAACGCGCCAATACCGTCAGTGAGATCGACGTCAAGCGACGAACTGAACGCCACCATGCCGCCCGTGTGACGCAAACGCGTGTGACCTCCTACGTCGCTGACCCACAGACCGTAACCATACGACGCCGGCTCACCGCGGTACGGCGAGTTAATCGCGGCTTTCGTAAACAACCCGAATGCATCTTCGGAAAGCAATCTTCCCTTCGGTAGCGCGCCGCGATTGAGCAGCATCCGCATGTACTTCGCCATGTCAGCCGGCGTCGACGCGATGCTGCCCGCCGCGACGTCAACTTCGACCCACTGCGCTTCCGCCAGTGGACCATTGTTCGGAAACGGTCGTCCTTCGTTCAGCGGCTCGTAACCGACCGCCATCTGGGCGCGAATATCGTTGCTGATGATCGGCGCACTCGCAGTCATACCCAACCGCCCCAGCATTCGCGCGCGCATCGCGTCGGCAAACGGACGCTTGTCAACCGCTTCGAGCAAAAAACCGAGAATGTTGTAGCCGGTGTTGGAGTACAGAAAACGTTTACCCGGCGCGTACGCCGTCCACAATTCGTGTAGTAACGCATCCAGCAGCAACGGCGCACCGGGCAGTCCGGCGGTGTGGCTCAGCAGGTGATGCGTCGTGATCGGCTCAAACTTCGAATCGATCTTCAACCACGGCAGGTATGCGACGACGGGTTTGTTCAGATCGAGTTTGCCTTCATCGTGCAACTGCAATAACGCCAGCCCGACAAATGACTTCGACACGGATCCGATTTCAAACATCGTCTCCGGTACGACCCGCACTCTCGCTTTTGTATCAGCGAAGCCGTAGGTCGATGCGCGAACCAGGCCGTCGCGGTTCGCGAGCGCGAGCGTCAATCCCGGCGCGCCCGTTTCGCGCATGTGTCGCGCGATGTATTCGTCGAGGCGCGCGAACAGCGGCTGCACTGCCGCCGACTGCGCCAGCAGGTTTCGGGGATTTATGAAAGCCGCGACGCTGACCATCGCGGTGCTCAACACGAACTGCCGTCGTGAAAGACTGTGTGTCATCAATTTTTGTCCGACCCTAAACCGAGATTTTTTTCCAGCTCGATAAACTTCTGTTCTGACCGCAAATTCTTGAAAACCGGATCCACCTGCACAAACGGCAGCCAGTTAAACCGTTCGTGGCGAGACTTTTCGAGCTCCTCGAGCGCCAGTTTTCGATTGTCGAGACCCGCGTAGATCACTGCGGTCTGAAACGGGGAGACGTACTGTTGTTTCGAAAGCTCCTGCAAACGCGCGATCACACGCTCAGCGTCGCTCTTCTTTCCGGCCAAAGCTTGCGCGTGGCCCAGCGCTGTCAGCGCGGTGATGTTGTCCGGCGACGTCTTGAGCGCATTGCGAAAGGCGTTGATGGCTTCTTCGAGCTTGCCCTGCTCCTCGAGTATCAATCCCAACTCGTAGTACGCACGTCCAAAATCACGATCCATTTCCAGCAGCTTCAACGCTTCCTTGTGTGCCTGGTCCAACTGACCAGCGTAGTAAAGACCGCGAATGTAATCGCTGTAGATCGTCAACGAAAACGGTTCGAGCTCATGCGCCGTCTTCGCCTGGACCACTGCCTCTTTGAGTCGCCCCGAAGCCGCCAGATAACTCGCGTACCACTGGTGCGCCGTAGCATAACTCGGATTGAGTGAAATCGCTTTCTTGAAGTGCTGCTCGGCCTCGTCCCACTTCAGATGATAACGATAACTTACAAAACCGAGCGACGTGTGCGCCTCGGCGAGGTTCGAGTTGATCGACAACGCGCGGTTAGCCGCGGCTTCCGCTTTCGGATAAGAGTCGTTTGCCGACGTGACGTTGTAAACGTTCAGCAGCAGATAACAATCAGCGAGACCGGCGTAGGCGAGGCCGTAATCCTGATCGCGCATGATCGCCTGTCCGAAATAGTCGATGCCGTTTTGCAATCCTTCGACCGTGCGCTTGTTCCAGTTGTAACGGCCGAGTAGATACAGACGATAGGCTTCGGAATCGGGCGAGTAGTTGCGCGTGATCTGCGGGTAGTGGCTGCCATCGGCTCGGGCGCGCAGCTTTTGCGAAACGTCGCGCGAGATCTGTTGCGGCAGTGCGACTACTTCCGACACTTTGCGGCCGTAACGTTCGCCCCAGATGTGACTATCGTCGCGCACGTCGATCAACTCAACGCTGACGGCAAGCTCGTCGCCGCGTTGCACGATGTTGCCCGAAAGCAACGCGTGAACGCCGAGCTCGCGGCCGATCTGAGCCGCATCGACACCGCGGTTTTTGTAGTGAAAAACCGTGCTGCTGGACTTCACTTTCAGATCAGGCAACTGTGAAAGGTTCTCGATCAAACTTTCGGTGATGCCGTCCGAGAGATATTCCGTGCCGGGATCGGTGTTGGAAAACGGCAGGACGGCGAGTGAGTTAATCGCGACCGTCGTGGGATCAGGATCGGAGCTACGCAAAGCAATCACGGCCAGTGCCGTAATTAAAACAGCCGCGGCGGCCATCGTAATGATCACGGGCCTGGTCCATACGCTGTGCGGTTTGGGCAAGGCTGCCGGCACTGGCGAAACCGACATCGTCGTATCCGCCAACGTGCTACCGAAGCTGGAATCGATTTCGAGCTCGCGCAGCACTTCCTGAAGATCGCTGCGCATGTCTTCGATGCGTTGATAACGATCGGCCGGTTCCTTCGCCAACGCCTTGTCGAGTATCTGTTGAATGCGCTGGAGCAGCGGGGAATCTTCGCCGCGTGCTTCCGCGATTGGCTTCGGACGGTGATAGACGACGGCGTAACGAACGTCCAGAGCGGTCTTGCCGCGAAAGGGCCAGGTGCCGGCGAGCATTTCGTAAAGTAAGACGCCGGTTGAGAATATGTCGCCGCGATGGTCCACCGGCAGACCTTGTGCCTGTTCGGGTGCGGCGTAGGTCGAAGTGCCGTACGGCACGCCGACTTCCGTCAGTTGCGGATCACCTGAGCCGGTGCGTGGCGGATCGATCAGTTTGGCGAGTCCGAAGTCGAGCACTTTCACGGTGCCATTGCGCGCTACCATCACGTTACGCGCTTTGATGTCGCGATGGACGATGCCCTGCGCGTGCGCCGCGGCGAGTGCGTTGGTTACCTGGATCGTGATCGAGAGGGCCTGGCGCAGGTCGAGTGGACGCCCGGCCACGAGGTCGCGCACGTTGCGGCCTTCGACAAACTGCATCGCGATGAAATGAATGCCGTCGACCTTGTGCAGGCCGAAAATGGTGCAGATGTTTGGGTGGTCGAGCGACGACGCCAGCTTGGCCTCACGTTCGAAACGGACCAGATTTGACGAGCTGTCAGTCAATTCGGGCGGCAAAACCTTGACGACTGCGGGCCGATCGAGTGTAGTGTCCACCGCACGATAAACAGTCCCCTGACCTCCTTCACCGATTTTTTCGACGATGCGATACTGGAGGAGGACTTGCCCGATCATAGGTGTGTGTGACTGACGAAGCGGGCGCATTATATCCAACTTAACTCCTGGAGGGCAGAAAGATGATCCTTCGCGTTTCCTTACTGGCGGCGATCCTGCTGACGATCGTTGCGTCGCTCACCATCGCACCGGCCGCTACTGACCGGCATCTCGAACCCCCAGATGCTCCCGACAGTCTCGCGAGCACTTCGAGTTTTTACAGTTTTCGGCGTGATTTGCGGCGTTGTGCGTCTCCGCGCTGCGGTGGTTATTTCGTAAAACTGGTGAACCAGACCCGCACGCGCTGTGCGGATGGTCGTTATCAAAGAGATTGTTACGTCGCGAGTATCGACTGGCGTGGACAGGCTGAGCCTGACAGCGATCGCGGCCTACTGCGTGGAACGATTCGGCGGAAAGGCGAGTTTGGCGAGTTTCGCGTGAAGGAAGTGTGGAAGGCTGCGAGCGCAAGTCAGCCGAGTGGCACGTTCTATCGCGTGCACGATCGCGGTCTGCGCTGCATCGCCGCGCCGTGCGCGACGCATCACGAAGCGAAACTCAATTCCACGGCAAGCCGCAACATCGCGGGCGTGGATCTCGAAGGCGCGGGCGCGCCTGAAAACCTTGTGGGCGACGCGAGCCAGGCGATGACTTCACCGGACGGAATTCTCGTCAGCGGAACTCATTCGCTCGTGACCGGACCAGCCGGACGAATGCAGATGCTCAAAGCGTCGCAGTTTTATTTGCGTGGCGGCGGCGGTGGGAACGTTTCGGAGAAGCCGTGTATGAAGACGGGTTGCTCGGGCCAGGTTTGTTCGGACGAGGAAGTGATTACGACGTGTGAATTCAGGCCGGAGTACGAATGTCTTCAGAAGGCGGCATGCGAACGTCAAAAGAACGGCAAGTGCGGCTTCACCCAAACACCCGAACTCCTCGCGTGCTTGCGACGCGCCGGTAGACCATAGCGAACGAACGCGAGACGCTACGCCTCAGGCGTTCGCTAATTTCAGCCCAAGGTTGCTTCAACCCTGGGTAACGAAAGTCTCCGAGACGTTTTTTCCCGAAACTGCTACGCCGAAGGCGTTCGCTAATTCCAGCCCAGGGTTGCTTCAACCCTGGGTAAGGAAAGCCTCGGAAATTCGGAACGCTGAAAGCGTCGGCGATGCGCGTCAGTTTTGCCAACACCTTCGGCGTTAGGTTTTTCTTTTTTTTCGGAAACCCAGGGTTGAAACAACTCTGGGCTGAAATTCGCCAACGCCTTCGGCGTTAAAGCGTTGGCGATGGGTTATCTAAACAACTCTGAAGGAGTGTCGAGAAGCGGCAGCTAAACGTATGAGCATAGTAAGCCTAATGATAGTCATGGTGTACGCGCTGACCGCGCCGCGCTGGACGTTGCAAACGAGCGGCGTTAACGCCCGTTTGCGTGGCGTGAGTGCCGTGAATGAACGCGTCGCGTGGGCCAGCGGCGCGGGCGCGACCGTTCTGCGGACCAACGACGGCGGCGCCACCTGGCAAAAGCTGAACGTCACCACTGATGCACTCGACTTTCGCGACATCGATGCCCTCGATCCACAAATTGCCTACGCGTTGAGTATCGGCAACGGTCCAGCGTCGCGCATTTACAAAACCATGGACGCCGGCGCGACGTGGACCATGCAGTTCAAGAACGACGATCCAAAAGTCTTTCTCGACGCGATGTCGTTCTGGGATGCAAACAACGGCATCGTTTTCGGTGATTCCGTTGACGGTCAGTTCTACATCTTGTTGACTGACAACGGCGGACACGCATGGTCTCGTGTGTCCACGACCGGCTTACCACCCGCGCTGGAAAACGAAGGCGCATTCGCGGCGAGTGGCACCAACATCGCTGTCTTCGGCAAAACGCACGCGTGGATCGGCACGGGCGCAGGCGCAAAAGCGCGCGTCTTGCGCACCACGGATCGCGGTCGTTCGTGGCAAGTAGCGGACACGCCGCTCGCGGCCGGACAGTCTGCCGGAATCTTCTCGATCGCGTTTCGCGACGCAAAACACGGCGTCATTGTCGGCGGCGACTACCGCAAAGAACAGGAAGCCGTCGATAACCTCGCGGTCACCAGCGATGGCGGCGTCACCTGGAAGCTCGTCAAAGGTCTTACCGGCTTTCGTTCTGTGGTTACGTACGTACCCGGCGCCAGGACCCCGACACTGGTCGCGCTTGGTCCTTCGGGCGGCGACTATTCACTCGACGACGGACACACCTGGTCGCCAATCGAAGGCCCCGGTTTCGACACTTTCAGTTTCATTCCTCGCAAAGCAACCGGCTGGGCCGCCGGCGCCAACGGCGCGATCGGCAAACTCGTGTTCTTCTGATCTGTTCATCCACTGGAGGAACGGTTTGATGGATGGAAACTATTACGCCAACCTCAACAACAACATCCGCTTCACCGACGACATCAGCTTCAAACTACTCGGGCTCGTCCCGCTCTTCTCAGGTTCGGGAATACTGGTCGCGTTGTTGCGAAGCGAGTATTTCTGGTCGCCCGCGATCTACGCGATGGCGGCGTTTGGCGCGCTCATTACGTTTGGTCTATTCCGCTGGGAACTGCGCAACATTCAAAACTGCCTCTGGTTGATCAGCTGCGGCAAGGCTATCGAGGAAGCAGAGGATGCCGCCAAGCCGGGACAGTTTTATCGCCGGCCGGACTCGCCCATGGGCATCGGCAAAACTGAAGCAGAAAAACTGATCTACGGCGTCACCATCTTTACCTGGCTTTTGCTGCCGTGGCTCGTCTACACGACAGCGCAAGCGAAAACGAGTACCATGCCCCCGGTCCATCAAACACTAAACTACATTTACATCGCCTTCGCGGTGGTCATCGGCTTCCTGACATTGGTGTCAATGGCGGTGCCGTTGAGCATTGACGCCAAACCACCGTCGCAGTGAACAACCAACACTCAACCTCAAAGGAGACCTTACTATGCGAAACTTTCCCCGGCTGTTTGTAGTTTTCGGTCTCGTTGCATCACTCCTGCTCTCAACTGTCACTGTCGCAGCTCAAGGTCAGATGAACGACTGGTCCAAAGTCACGGCGCTGGTGTCCGGCAGCAACCTTCAAGTCAAACTAAAGAGCGGCAAAACGATCAAAGGATCACTCAGCTCCGTCACTGATAGCGGACTGTCGCTCACGGTCAAGAATGCTCCGTCGGAGATCAAACGCGAAGAAGTCCGTACGATTCACGAGGTCATCAAGAAGGGCGGCGGCGGCAAGGGAGCATTGATCGGATCGGCTGTGGGAGCCGGTGCGGGCGCCGGCCTCGGTGTGGCGGCAGACGCGAACGACGACGGACTCGAGGTTCACAACGGGGTAACAGCGGGATTGGCGGTTGTCGGTGCGGGAGTGGGAGCACTCGCCGGCTACTTCATTGGCCGAAGCAGCAGCAAGCGAGTGCTCATCTACGAAGCGAATTAGCTATTCGCTTTTCGTTTTCAACGCGCTCAACTCTTTTTCAAGTTTCTGAATCTGGTTCTCAAGGCGTGGCTTGAGATCGGAAGTCGGCGACGCCGTGAGCGACTTCTTGAGCGCCATTATCTGCGCGGTCAAAAGCGCCTGGTCCGCCGGCACGGCGACGTCCGGAGTCACACCCGTGCCTTCCCAGTTCGTCTTTGTGATCGGACTGATCGCGCGGCCTGTCGGCACAAACATCCCGAAGTGTTCGGCTATGCGGAAGCCGCCGCCGGGGTGCGCGCCGCCGCCGGTGGTCTCACCGATGATCGTTGCGCGTTTCAGGTTCTTCAGGTTGTAAGTAAATTCTTCCGCGCCCGAGAACGTGCGTTTGCTCGTCAGAACGTAAACGTCCTTGTTGAGATAACGTTTGCCCGCGACCTCTTTCCTGGTCCAAAACTCATCGGTGCGATTCCCTTCCCGCCAGTAGAGATCGTTGAGGTGTACCGGCTCCGGACCAAAAAGGTAAGAACAAACGAGCGCCACCATAGCCGGATTGCCACCGCCGTTTTGGCGCATGTCGATGATCAACGCGTCCGTATTGTTGATGAAGTTCATCGCGGCCGCGACTGTGTCTGCGCCGAGATCGGGATCGAGGAAGTTTAGAAACTCCAGGTATCCGATATTGCCGGGGAGACGCTCCACTTTCGAGAAACCATGATTCATCCAGGTCAGCTCCCGCTTTTGCTGGTCGCGCTCTTCCGCAGTCGGCTCGCGACGCGCGCCACGCTCGGGAATCACCGCATGCGAATAGCGCACGCGCAGGTGCTTGTCTTTGCTCACGGCTTGCAGATCGTCCGTTAGCTTAGTCGCGAACGCTTTCGCGCTCGTGATCTGATCGTATTCCTTGTTGGTGACTCGTTCGCGAATCGACTCCTCCATCTTCTTCGCGGTTTCAGGAAACACGTACGAGTCGTTGAGCCGTTTCAGAACTCCATCGATCACCCTGGTGCGCGTGGCGGCGTCGATGGTGAGATCCGGCTGCTCCGGCATTTGAGCAAGAGCGGCGCCGGCGGCGAGAACGAGGGCGGCAACGGCGCTGAAGCCTCTCGTCAATACGGATTTGAGCATGGATATTTCTCCTTCTGTTAAATGCTTAGCTGGTGGTAACTCCTGGTGGCTCTGTGCTTCTTTGTGGCCTTAATTGCGACTGAGCAACCCCTCGAGGAGCAGGTCGGCGATGGCCGACGTGCGTCGTTCGACCTCTTCACGTTCGCCGAGCTCCATGGTACTCAGGCTGTAAGGCAGCAGGCCGTTGGTGGCTTCCAACAACGCCCGGGCCGCAGCCATTTCATTTTCGGTTTCAAACTCTCCTGAAGCGCGTCCCTCGGCGAGTACTTCGGCAAAGATCTGGGCCTCCTCTTCGAAGTACCGAGCTCGCCGCGCCAGCAAGCCCGGACGCAGCGCGGCGAGCAGATCGTTGAGGCTTTGCGTGTAGTGCTGAATGCTGTCGAAACGGAAAAGCACACGTGCGAGCAGCATCTGGCGGATGCGCTCGGGAGCGGTGTTTTTCGAGCGCGCGATCACCACCAGATGCTGCTGTTTCAAACGATCGACGATGCGATCGACGTGCGAGAGGACAACCTCTTCCTTGCTACTGAAGTGCAGGTAGATGGTGCCCTTGCCAATTCCGGCCTCGGCGGCAATGTCCTCAACGGTCATTTTGCGGTAGCCAAACCTGGCGAGTAGACGGTCAGTAGCGTCAAGGATCGCCTCCCTGACACCCTCTTTCGGTGCAATTGCGGCCATTTTGTAAAATTGACCTCTGACCAGATTTGAATTCCAGTCACGTTAGAACGCAATCGGGCGGGAAAAGGTTCCTATTAGTTTCGAAATTCCTGGCTGACCATCAGCCCGCGCATGCCGCCGTCCATGATGCCGATACCGAGGCGGCCGAATTGCGGGCGCAGGATGTTCGCGCGATGGCCGGGCGAATTCATGAGACCGGTGTGGGCGACCGAGAGCGTGGGCGCGAGGGCGAGATTCTCGCCGGCCGTCAGGAACTGAACGTTCGACTCTCGCATGCGATCGAATGGT
>DASUOZ010000132.1:0-2566 GCA_036276375.1 Pyrinomonadaceae bacterium
GCTGCGCTGGCGATCCTCGGAATCCGCGTCCCCGAGCAGATGTAATCACTCGATCGCGCCCATGCGGCCGCGAACGTAATCTTCAAACGCCTGGCGAATCTCGCGTTCGGTGTTCATCACGAATGGTCCATAGCGAGCAACGGGTTCGTTCAGCGGAACACCCGCGATGAGTAACACCTCGAGCCGCGTCTGCGCGTCTGCCGGATTCTCGATCCGGATCAGTTCTCCGTCCTGCGCAAACATCACCATCTGACCGTCGTTGGCGCGTTCTCTTTGCTGACCGAATAGTCCGGCGCCGTCCACGAGGTAAGCGAAAGCGTTGTACTCAGCCGGCACAACCTGTGTTACCACGCCGCCGGGCTCGACGCTGTAGTGCAGGTAAACGATCGGCGTATGCGTCTCGATCACTGCCTGGTGGCCCATCGCTTCGCCCGCGATCACGCGCACGGTTACGAGCCCGTCGTCTGAAGTTGCTTTTGGGATCTGCGCCCGCGGAATCTCCTGGTAGCGCGGTTTCGTCATCTTCTCGCGCTGCGGTAGGTTCACCCACAACTGAAAGCCATGCATCCGGCCACCCGTGCGTTGAAACTCACTGCTGGGCATCTCCGAATGCACCACCCCGGCCCCTGCCGTCATCCACTGCACGTCGCCGGGCGTCAAACGGCCCGCATGTCCGCGTGAATCCTTGTGCTCCATCTCACCCGAAAGCAGGTACGTCACGGTTTCGAATCCGCGATGCGGATGGTCAGGCGCGCCCTTCGCGTCACCCGGCGCGACGTCCATCGGCCCCATCTCGTCCAGCAACAGAAACGGGTCAAACTCCGAAAACGATGCTTGTGGAAAAGGCCGGCGCACCAGAAAGCCGCCGCCTTCCAACGTCTCGATACTGTTCACCAGTCCAGCCACACTCCGCGTTTGCTTGTTCTCTTCTTCCCTTTTTAACTTCGTCGCTTCCATTATTGACTCCTTGTAAAAACTCATACCGCATCCGTGTGTTTCAACGATGCCGCGGCTTCGTAACCAATTTTCTTCAGCAACCGGATGAGGGTCGCGCGCTCGGCTTTAGTCAGCGAGGCGGCGGCCAAACGCTCGAGATCGGCTGCGTGTTGCGCGTAAGCGCGCGTGATTAGGGCTCTTCCCTGCTTCGTCAGGTGCACGATCCGGGCGCGGCGGTCGCTGCCGTGCGCGCGCCGTTCGACGAGCGCTTTGCTTTCGAGGCGGTCGACGGCGGTCGTGATCGAACCGCTGGTCAACAGGACCTTGCGTCCGATCTCGTTCACCGGCAGCGGGCCTTTGTGCAACAGCGCTTCGAGCACGGCGAAGTCAGTCGCACCGATCTCCATCTCCGCGATGCTTTTGACGGCGTACGCCTCGACCGCATGCAGCGATTTCCACAAAACGAGAAAGACATGCACGCCCGTCCCGCCGGTCAATGACTCCAGGTTTGTGATCATTTGTCTTGACGTCAAGATACTTTAGGTAAAGCAGTTTTGTCAAATAATCCTTTCCCAGCAGCCGCACGCCCTACGGCCGGCAGGTGAAAAAGAGATAAACCGCGACGCTGTACTTTTTCGCGCAGCTAAGGTAATAAGAGCAGCATGTTAATCGTCATGAAAGCCGACGCCACTGACAGTCAGGTCGAGGCTGTCCTGCGCGTCGTCGAGGAGTTGGGTTTCAAGGGCCACCCGATGCCGGGCGCCACCCGCACCGCGATCGGAATCACCGGCAACCAGGGTGCCGTCGACCCGTCGCACTTCGAAAACCTCGCGGGTGTCGCTGAAGCCATTCGCGTCAGCAAGCCTTACAAACTAATCACAGTCGACCTGCGTCCCGAAAAGACAGTCGTCCGCGTTGGCGACGCGACCATCGGCGGCGACGAGCTGGCTATCATTGCCGGCCCCTGCGCCATCGAGAGCCGCGCACAGGCCTTCGCGATTGCCGAAGCCGTACGTCGCAGCGGCGCACGTTTCTTCCGTGGCGGCGCGTACAAACCGCGCACATCGCCTTACGCTTTCCAGGGACTCGGTGAAGAAGGACTCAAGATCCTGGCCGACGTGCGCGAAGCTTACGGACTCAAGATCGTTACCGAGGCGCTCGACGAAGGCGGCGTCGATCTCGTCGAACGCTACGGCGACGTGATCCAGATCGGCGCGCGCAACATGCAAAACTTTTCCCTGCTCAAACGCGCGGGACGAGCACGCATTCCCGTCCTGCTGAAACGCGGACTGTCAGCGACGCTTGACGAGTGGCTGCTGGCCGCGGAGTACGTGATGGCCGAGGGCAACTACCAGATCATTCTCTGCGAACGGGGCATTCGCACGTTTGCGCAGCACACGCGCAACACCATGGATCTCGCGGCGATTCCCGCCGTCAGACGCATTTCGCACCTGCCGGTGATTGTCGATCCGTCGCACGGTACGGGAAAAAATTTCATGGTCACACCGCTGGCGCGCGCGGGTGTCGCGGTCGGCGCAGACGGTTTGATCGTCGAAGTTCACGATCAGCCGGAGCACGCGCTGTCAGACGGCGCTCAGGCGCTAACACTCGATCAGTATGAAGAGTTGGT
>DASUOZ010000133.1:0-12439 GCA_036276375.1 Pyrinomonadaceae bacterium
GGTTGGGTCTATTGGAACCGCGTACCGCGCGTGGGTATCGAGAGTGTGGGGATCTTCAATGGCGCGACTTCCGATCTGTATGGCAGCGGTGCACTCGGCGGCGTTATCAATATCACGACGCGCACGGCGCCCGCGACGTACCTCGACGTCGAGGCGTCAGGCGGAAATAAATCGACCGGCGCTGCGTCGATCAGCGCGGGAAAGTCGTGGAGTAGTTTCGGCGTGGCATTCGCGCTGCAGGCGTTGCGCACCGAGGGATACGTGCTCGTGCCGCCGGAGCAGCGCGGAGCAGTCGATGTTGCGGCCGGGACATCCGACATTGCCGGGTCGTTGACGCTGTCAAAAACGTTTGGACCACGCACGCGTACGTTTCTGCGGTTCGGTACGTTTGGCGAGAGCCGTCGCAATGGAACGCCACTGCAAATCAACGACACGCGTATTACGTCGCTCGATTTGGGCGGCGACTGGTCGTCGTGGCGTGCGGGCGACTTTTCACTGCGTCTTTTTGGATCGAGCGAGAACTTTAATCAGAACTTTACTGCTGTTGCACTCGATCGCAACTCGGAAGTCTTGACCAATCGGCAACGCAATCCGTCGCAACAACTCGGGTTTGCGTTTCAGTGGCGCCGTCCGTTAGGTGATAAGCAGTTGATCTCGGCGGGTGTGGAAGGCCGGCACGTGCGCGGGCATAGTGCGGAGAGGTTCGTGGATGCGGGCGGTCGTCAGCGATCGATAGGTTTCTTTGCGAACGATTCGGTGCGGAGGGGAACGTGGCTCGTGTCGTTCGGAGCGCGGGTTGATAGTTGGCGCAACTACGAGGGGTTTTCAAACCTCACGCCTTTTGCGGATGTTTCGGAGACTGCGTTTAGTCCGCGTGTTTCGGTGCTGAAGACCGTTGGCGAAGGCGTCTCGGTTAGCGCGTCGGCGTATCGAGCATTTCGCGCGCCGACTCTGAACGAGCTGTATCGCAATTTCCGCGTTGGCAACGTTGTTACGAATGCAAACTCAGCGTTGAACGCGGAGCAACTTACCGGCGCCGAAGCCGGCGTTGGCTGGCAAACGTTGGGCGATAAGCTGTTTGTGCGTGGCAACTTCTTCTGGAGCGAGATCAGCGACTCGATCGCGAATGTCACGCTTTCGGTGACGCCGGCGTTGATAACGCGACAACGCCAGAACCTGGGCGCGATTCGTGCCCGCGGCGTTGAGCTCTCCGCGATCTTGAAACCAGACAAACGTTGGGAAATTGCGGGTGAGTATCTGTTGTCGGACACGACGGTGCTGCGTTTTCCGGCTAATCGCACGATCGAGGGACTGCTTGTGCCGCAGATTCCGCGAAACCAGTTTAACTTTCAGGTGAGTTATACGGATGGAGGATGGACTGCCGCCACGCAGGGTCGTTTCGCGGGGAAACAGTTTGACGACGACCTGAACACGTTGCCGTTGCGGAGTTACTTTACGCTCGACGCGGAAGTGTCACGCGCAGTTTCAGAACAACTGCGTCTGTTCGTTGCCTTTCAAAACCTGACCGGGGAGCGTTACGAGATCAGCAGCACGCCGGTCTTTACGGTGGGGCCACCCGTACTCTTCCGCGCCGGCGCGCGCCTCTCGCTCCGCTAACTGTCAGCGAACAGCGCCCTTTGCATACCTCTTTTGGGAGGGGATTGGCGCCGCTCGCGCGAGATTAAAAGTGGGAATTGGCGCCGCTAGCGCGAGGTACGCCCATCAAACTTGCGATCTTACGCTAGCGACTCCAATCGACGTCTCACCTCGCGCGAGCGGCGCCAATCCCCCTCCCAACAGGCGTACGCCCACGGCGCTCCACGCTAATAGCTCATCGGGCTTCAACGCTTCATTGCAATCCACTGACCAATCGCTTCAACTCCAACGCGTTCCTGACCGCCTCGCCGCCGGGATCGTTGTTGAAATAGATGTAGATCGTTGAAATACGACGGCTCCAGTCTTCGATTCGTTCCACCCATTCGCGTAGCTGCGCTGAAGAATAAGAACCAAAGTACTTCGCGCTCGTCGGACCGTGAAAACGAATGTAGGTGAAGTTTGCAGTGATCTCGTGCGGCACTTTCATATCGGCGAAGTCGTGAATGCAGAACGCCGCTTTGTGACGGCGCATCAGCGCATAAACTTCCGGCACGAACCACGTCTGATCGCGAAACTCAAACACGTACTTGTGCCCGTCCGGCAACGACTCGAGAAACTCCGCAAACCTATCCGCATTCACTTTCCAACGCGGCGGGAGTTGGAAAAGAACTGGACCGAGCTTCTTGCCGAGCCGATCGGCAACAGCAAAGAACTTCTCCGATGAGGGCTTCGGATCTTTCAGTTTCTTCATGTGCGTGATGAAGCGACTGGCCTTGACGGAAAATAGAAATCCGCGCGGTGAGGAGTCGCGCCAATTGTCGAAAGTGGTTGCTGACGGGAGATGATAGAAGCTGTTGTTGATCTCGACGGTGTCGAAATGTTTGGCGTACAACTCAAACATCTGCGCGGGCTTGGTTCCCGAGGGGTAGAACACATCGTCAAGCCAGTGTTTGTAATGCCAACCCGACGTACCGATATGAACCCGCATCCTCGCTCTTATGGATCCTTCAGCGCCAGAAACCTGCGCAACCGATCCAACTCCTCTTCTAACTCGCGCTTAAACGCCTTCTCAGCCGGCTGTGATCCTACATAACCGATGTCACACTGAAGTGCGCCATTCTTCACAGCAGCGTTGGCCCAACCGATGACGTG
The DNA here is from genome assembly GCA_036276375.1 of Pyrinomonadaceae bacterium. Lineage (GTDB taxonomy): Bacteria > Acidobacteriota > Blastocatellia > Pyrinomonadales > Pyrinomonadaceae > PSRF01. Next base: position 2,749 of record DASUOZ010000133.1, read on the forward strand.
GTCGCGCCAGAGTAACGGCATCGCGTAGTAACCAAGCTTGCGTTTCACCACCGGCGTGTAGGCTTCGAAGCGATACTCCCAGTCCCACAACAACTGGAAACGCCCGCGATCGTGAACCACCGGATCGAACGGCGCCAGCAGCCGCACCACTGCTTCCATCGCACTCGCAAGCGGATCTTCATCCGCCGGGAAATACCAGTCGACATCCACCCGCGCGTGACGCAATCTCTGCTTCGCACGCTTCAACGCATCCGTGAGCTCATGCTTCCACTGCGGCGCCGCGTACTGTAATCGGCGCACGTAATACGTCAGCGACCTCAAGGGCAACGGCGCGTAAATCCGCACGACCGTGTCCACCAACGCATCCACGCGCGCCCGGCGTTCGGCTGCACTCAACGGCACGCGCAGGTGTTCGCGCGGCTCATAAATCCGAATTCCCTTTTCGCGACGCACCACGCGCAACATACCGCGATAATGCATCGCGTCCATCAAGTGCGTCGTCGCATTCGAAGAACCGCCCCAGTAGTTCGTCACTTTTCCGTGCGCGAAATATTCGTCCACTTCGCGCGGATGAACTGAGCCACGCTCCCGCACAAAATCCAGCAGCATTTGCGCGCGCTTCCTGTCGCCACGGGAGAGCGGCGTATCGACGCGCGCGAACGGCGTAGCGGCGCGTGGATGCATCAGTGAATAGAGGTTTCTCGAAACGTAACCGTAGTTGATGAAGAAGTCTTCTTCGACGTCGAGGGTGGCGTATTGGCGTTCGAGATCGCCGGCGCGGTAGTTGTCTACGCGCTGACGAAGAATTAGATCCTGGGCGCGAGCAGGCGCGCGGATGGGATCCGCTTGTACGAATCCCATCGTGTGCAACGCCGTCCTGAGGTTGGTGGGTTTAACGAAATTCCGTGCGACCGTGTAGCGCCGCAGATCGTCGAGCGTGATCGTGTCAGCCACAAATCAATTGCGCGACGTGTGTGATTTGGCGCCGATATACTTCTCAAACCATTCGAGGTTTGCGTTCATCGCCGCCAACTGCATCTTCGGCTCGGTTGGACCATGCGGCTGTCGCGGCAACACGAGCATCCGCGTAGGCACGCCTTTCACTTTCAACGCGTTGTAAAACTCGTACCCCTGCGAGATCGGCACGCGAACGTCCGCTTCACCGTGCTGAATCATCGTCGGCGTGGTGACGGTCTTCACGTTGAACATCGGGGAATGCTTTTGATAGAGGTCGAGCACTTCCCAAAACTGTCCGCCGAAGTAGTCGGGAATAAATGCCGGAATGTCCGCGGTGCCGTTGAAACTCATCAGGTTTGTCACCGGCGCACCGGCGGAAGCGGCTTTGAAACGGTTCGTCTGCGTCACGACCCACGACGTCATGAAGCCACCGTAACTCCAGCCCATCACGCCCAGACGATCAGGATCGGCGACGCCCATTTCGATGACTCTATCGACGCCCGTCATCAGGTCCTGGTAATCGCCAAAGCCCCAGTCTTTCGTATTTGCGCGTCGAAACTCCACGCCATAACCACTCGAGCCGCGCGGATTCGGTCGCAGGATCGCGTAACCACGCGAGGAAAACGTCGCCAGCGGATAGACACCGCGGCCGCCGAGAAAAGTCTGAAGGAACACGCCTGCCGGCCCACCGTGAATGTTCAGGATCAACGGCACGCGCTGTCCGGTTTGATAACCGACCGGATAGGTCAGAAGCCCTTCGACGTCTCTCCCGTCTTTCGACTTCCAGCGAATGACTTCAGTGCGGCCGATCGCCGGCAACTTAAGATCGGCGTTGACGCGACTGATCTGCACCGGGTCAAAATTGTTCACGGATGATACGAACACCTCCGCGGGCGTGTCGGAAGTTTGCCGTATAAAGCCGAACGTCGTGCCCGAACGATTGATACTGAAGCCGCCCAGCACCGCGGGAGTGCTCTTGATCTCATCGATACGATTCGCGGCGACGTCGATGACGTAAAGCTGCGTGCCGGTGCCTTTTGCTTCGCTGAAGTAAATGCGGTTGCTGTCGGCGGACCATCCGGCAACGGACGGCTGGCCGTCAAACGACGCGGCGAGATTCTTTGGCTGACCTCCGCTGGTTGAGAAGATCTGAATCACGCCGCTCTGCGCCCAACGCGGCGGATTGTCGCTCACCGTGATCGCGATCGACTTCCCGTCGGGCGAAAATAACGGTGAATCCTCAGCGGCGGGTGTGTTTGCGAGCACGGTGACGTTTGCGTTGGCGACGTCGACGAGCGACACGTCCGCAGTGGGCCAATCGTTTGCTACCGGCGACTTGCTATGACTGAACGCGATGCGCGAACTGTCAGTCGACCAGTCAAACTCGCCGACGTGATAGTTGCCGGTGGTCAGCTTGCGTGGCTCACGTTTTCCATTCGCATCCTTTTGGACGGGAATGACGTAGAGTCGCGCCAGCTTCACGTTTTCATCGATCCAGCGAAAGTCGTTTCGGCCTTTATCGTTTTTCTCTTCCTCTTCCGTTTTTGGATCCGCTATGGTGTAAGCGATCCAACGGCCGTCGGGCGACCAGTTGAAGTTGGCTACCGCGCTCTTGAGATCGGTGAGCGGTTCGGCTTCACCGCCGTCGAGGCTGAGACGGTAGAGATTGTTGCGGTTGTCTTTGCGGTTTGAGAGAAAAGCGATCCATTTGCCGTCGGACGACCACTTCGGATTGGTCGACGACTTATCGCCAAACGTGAGCTGGACGCTCTGCTTGGTCGCGAGGTTTGCCATCCAGATCTGCGTGACAAACTCGCTTTTGTCGGGCGTGGTGACGGCTTCGTTTACGGTGTAGACGATGCGGCTGCCGTCGGGCGAAACGCGCGGCGTACCGACAGCTTTGACTTTCAAGTGTAGTTCCGGATTCCACGTCTGCGCTGACGCGGCGGAGACAAAAAAGACGACAAGAATAGAAGCGGCGGCGAGAGCTTTCATGATGGGGTTCTCCTGAATTGATGTGGCGAAATCTTTTATCACAATTCCACAGATTTCACACACCTTTTCGCTACGTTGCGCCGCCATGAAACCGCTTTGTTTAATCCTCTCGCTGATTCTCACTTCCGTGGTCGCAAACGCACAGATCGCCTACGTCCGCGGGGGCACGGAAATTCGTCTGATCGAGCCCGACGGTACAAACGATCGCCGGCTCTGGACTCATCCCGATGCGCGATCGGAGCTCGGCATTTACGGGCTTGCGTGGCGTCCTGATCACAAGGAGCTGGCGTTCTCGAGTGGTCATGCGGCAGCCGCGTCGCTGTTTCACTCGGATCTTTATGCCGTTCAGCCCGACGGTTCCGGGTTTCGCAAGTTGACGAACCCGCCGGATCTGAGTGAGTTCAAACGCTTTCCGAAGGGCAGCGTCACGGTCACGGTGCGCAATGATCAACCGCCGTATCGACAGGCGCAGGCGAGTGCGGGAGTTTTCATCGTTTACGTCGCCGGTGCGGAAGAACCACAGCAGGTGAACGTGCCGCCGGGCGCCGCCAGGACACTCGTCTTCAACGCGGTCGCTGATTTCGGCAACAAGGCGCAGGCGATCGTCGCCATCTATGGCAGTTTTCGCTGGTTCATGCCCGGCGTGGACGTACAGGCAGGACGCATGACGAAGGCGCCGGTCTTTAGTATTACAGGAGATGGGATCGAATACTTCGGCGCGTTTCGGCCCGTGTGGCGACGCGACGGTTCGCGCGTGAGTTTTCGTAACGGCGTCTGCACGCTCGGCAGCGTGCCGGTGAACCCGCCGGTTGGTGAGTTTGTTTCGGCACCGCTGTTCGGCGGCAAGACGCCGCTGGGCGCATGCACGTGGGACTGGGGACCGACGGCCGCGCTCGAGAATCAGTTGCTCTACACCGAGAACGCATCGGGTGATTCGAGTATTTATCGCATCACCGAAGGCGCAGCGCCTCCCGGCACAAAGCTGATTCCGTTTACAGACATTCAATACCAGTTGCTGATCGACCTGCACTGGTTACCTGACGGTTCGGGATTCCTGTTTTCGAATCAAACGTTGATGCGCGATTCGGCGAACATCTTTCGTTACGATTTCGCGACGCGCAAAGTAGTGCCGGTGACGCGACTCGCAAACGAGTTTGCGCGAACGTTCAGTGTCTCTCCGGACGGGAAGTCGATCGTGTTTGAGCGTGCGAAGACGCTCGACAAGGATCAGGAGGCCGATCTCTGGATCGTGGGCGTTGATGGCAGTAACATGAGGCTCCTCGTCCGAAACGGATTTGAGCCATCATGGGCCAGGTGATCTCTTTAGCTGCAATTGAGGACGCGCGCCGGGTGATTGCGAACCATGCGATTCGCACGCCGCTCCTGCGTTTGAACCTCGACTCCGCATCCACCGAGATCTATCTCAAGCTCGAAAACCTGCAACCGATCGGCGCGTTCAAGATCCGTGGCGCTGCAAATGCGATCGCGCGTTTGTCGCCCGCGCAGTTGGAAAACGGTGTCGTGACGGCGTCGGCGGGCAACATGGCCCAGGGGGTGGCGTGGTGTGCGCGTTCGCTTGGGATTCCGTGTACCGTCATCGCGCCGGAGACTGCGCCTGAGACGAAGATCACAGCCATCGAGCGACTCGGCGGACGCGTGATTAAGGTTTCGTTCGCCGAGTGGTGGCGCGCATTTGCGGAGCGATCGTTTCCGGGTGTTGCCGGAACGTTTATTCACGCCTTCGACGATCCGCACGTCATGGCGGGCAACGGCACGATCGCGTTGGAGATTCTTGAGGACTTGCCCGACGTGGATGCGGTCGTCATTCCGTGGGGTGGTGGTGGGCTGACGTGCGGTATCGCTTCGGCGTTGCGCGAGCTGCGCCCGCAGTGCCGGATCTATGCCGCGGAAGTTGAAACCGCCGCGCCGCTGGCGGCGTCGTTAGCGGCAGGCGCGCCGACGGAAGTTGACTACCAACCATCGTGGGTCGACGGCATCGGCGCGAAGGCTGTGTTTCCGCAAATGTTCGAACGCGCGCGGCAGTTAATCGACGGCTCGCTCGTCGCGGATCTGAACTCCGTCGCCGAAGCTCTCCGGCTTCTCATTACGCACAACCACGTCGTCGCCGAAGGCGCCGGCGCTTGCCCCGTCGCCTGCGCGCTCTCGGGTCAGACGGGCAATGGAAAGATCGTGTGCATCGTCTCGGGCGGCAATATTGATCTTGCGAAACTCGCTCGTTTGCTCAAGCGCGAGCTTTAATGCCGCTCATGTGTTGGGTTGAAGCGTGCAAACTACGTTGCACTTCGGAGACAGGTTTGTGATGAGCTACTGCGAGAAATAAGGGTTCAAGTACGAGCAGGGGAAAGGAGAACAGACATGTCAACGAGGTACAACGATCGTAATAACGATCGTGGTGGTCAGAGTTCTGGCCGTCGCTCGGAATCGGACTATGGTCGCTCCTGGGGCGGCGGCTCTCAGGGACGTGACCGGTACGAGGACGAGCCGGAGCGTCAGGCGCGTGGCCGCGAGCGCGAGTATGGCGGTAGATCTCAATCGAGTTCAGGCAGGGATTACGAGTCACAACAACGCTATCGAGGCTACGGCGGCAGCGAATGGGAACGCGAGCGCGATGATGACGATCGCGAACAGCGATACAGTGGCTCGACGGGTGGCTACGGCGGCGGAAGATACGACCGGTCGTCCGGCAGATCCGGACGTGACTACGGCGAATCGTCCGGACGTGGCTACGGCGAGTCAGGCCGTTACGGCCAGTCATCAAGCGGTTATGGACGTGAAGATGAATCGTCCAGCAGTTGGGATCGTGGTGAGTCGTACGGACGTGGTGGCAGCCAGTCGTACGGCAGCTACGGAAGCGACTATGGTCAGTCATACGGACGTGGCGATTACGGTCAGTCATCCGGCCGCGGTGGTTGGGGCGAATCGTCCGGCGGCGGCGGCAGGCAATCGTACGGTAGTTCCGGACGCGACTACGGCGAATCGTCCAGACGCGGTGAACAATCGTGGCGCGGCTACGGTCGTGGTTACAACGAAACGTCGGACTACGGCGAGCAGCGATACAACTATCCGACCGGCATGCGTTCCAGCCAAACGTACGGCGATCGCGGGCGGAGTTATGACTACGATCGCGGCAGCGGCGGCGGTGGTGAAGGACGCGGCTGGGGCAGCCGTACCGGCGGTCAACGCCAGCAGGAACGCGGCTGGGATGAAGGCTATCAAGGCGAAGAACGCGGCTGGTGGGATCGCGCGGCCGATACAGTTGCCTCCTGGTTTGGCGACGAAGAGGCAGAACGCCGGCGACGCATGGACGAACAACGCCAGCATCGCGGACGTGGACCAAAAAACTATCGCCGTTCTGACGAACGCATCAAGGAAGACGTCAACGATCGGTTAGCCGACGATTACGCCATCGACGCTTCGGAAATCGAAGTGATGGTGACGAACGCTGAAGTCGTCCTGGTCGGGACAGTGTCGAATCGGAACGACAAACGTCGCGCTGAAGACATTGCCGAGTCAGTGTCTGGCGTCAGCAACGTCGAGAATCGACTGCGGATCTCGCGCAGCAGCAGTACGAGTGCGTATAACCGAATGGAGTCGGGTACCACTGGAAGTACGACGAGCTCCGCGGCGGCTGGTGGAACCGGAACGGGATCGAGTGGTTACGGATCGACAGGAGCATCGATGGGCGCATCGGCCGGATCCGGCATGGGAACCTCAGGTTCGACCGGCACAGGCGGTACTGGAACCGGCGGCGCGACAAGCGCCGGTGCAACTGGGACCGGCAGCTCGATGGGCGCCGGCGGTACGGGCGGTTCGACCGGTGCGGGCGCAACTGGAACCGGCGGTTTAACTGGCGCCACCGGCACGACCGGCGGCTCGACGGGCTCAACAGGCGAGACCGGCACGACCGGCACGACCGGCGCCAGCAAAGGTTCCCGCGGAAGGTCCAGCGGCAGCTAACGCTCCGCCTCCAACGTGAGACCATTTACGCTGAGGTTCAGACAACAAGCCTCCGTCGGTCCTTTAAAACAACGCGCCGTACAGATTCAAACCTGTGCGGCGCTTTTTGCCACAAAGAAGCACAAGAAGCACAAGGGTTTTCCTAACAGATTTGTGCCTTTTGTGCCTTTTTGCGGCTGACAAACGCAACCTCGCACCGACCTACTGCGGGATGATTCGCAGCAAGTCCTCGGCGAGACGAGGTTCGAGATTCTGAAGGACGTAATACTGCTGCATCGCGCCGGTTTTGTTTCCCGTTTGCGCATACGCGATGCCGAGCGCGTGATTGCCGTAGATGTGCTTGGGCTCGACCTCCAGCAGTCGTCGCAACGGTTCGATTGCTTCTTCGTTTTTGCCCTGCTTCAGCAGCACAAAGCCAAGACCGTAAAGCGAAAAGGTAAACGCCGGCTTCAGTTCGATCGACTTCTGATAAGCGACGCTCGCTTCCTCAAACTTGCCCTGACGTTGATACAGGTCGCCCAAACTCATGAACACGACGTGATGTGCTTTGAGTTTTACCGCTTCCCGGTAGCATTCGATGCCCTGTTCCAGCTTTCCCCACTCCGAATAGTTAACGCACAACCGAATGCGAGAGTCGGCATTCTTCGGCTCCAACGCAACCGCCCGCAGGTATTCCTGCTCGGCTTCGCCAAACATGCCCATCGCGTTGTACGTCTGGCCCAACTGCGCCCGGAGCTCGCCGCTCGTCGGCCGCTCTGCTACTTCCTGTTTCAACCGCTCAAACTGCGGCCACATGTTTTTCCGCACCGTCGAAACCCGCAGTCGTTCGCGTGCTTCACTGTGACTCGGGTCGAGCCCCAGCACCTTGTTCAAGGTCTTGATCGCGTCGTCGTGTTTACCGGCCATCAACTGCGTGTTGCCGAGCAGGTATAAAGTCTCAACCTCGTTGGACCGAGCCGCTGCCACGCGCTTCAACGGAGCCACTGCGTCGCCGAACTTTTTATTGGCGCGCAACGCGTGGCCCAACTCGAGCAGAATGTTGAGGTCGTCAGGTTTCAGACGTTGGGCCTCGCGCAGCGCGGCCAGAAACTTCTCGGGATCGCCCGAGTCTTCGTAAGCCTTGCCCAGTTCGAGATGCGCCTCGGCCCAATCAGGCTTCATCTCCGTCGCGCGCTTGAATGCGGCGACGGCGGCACCGTGGTTACCACGGTTTCTTTCCGCGAGGCCCGCCTGGTAATACGCGACCGCGTCCCAAGGCTCGTTGGGCGGCGTGGCCCCTGGCGACGGTTGTTGCTGGGCCGAGACAGGTAAGCAAACTGACAGCAAAGCGATGAGTGATAGTCGTGGGAGGCGATTCGTGATTCTGAACATTGGTTCGGCCGTGGGATCCGTAGTTCCTGGTGCTTTTACCACGAAGGCGAACTAATCTACAATATCCAGCGCTTCGTTAGCCCAGTTTGAAATCCCCCGGTTATTTATCTTGCCCTTCCCCGCGCGTAAAAAGATCGGTCGTTACGAGATATGCTCCCAAATCGGCGCCGGCGGCATGGGCGAGGTCTATCTCGCCAACGACACCAAACTCGATCGCAAAGTCGCGCTTAAAATTCTGCCCGCAAGTGTGGTCGAAACTGAGGCCAGCGCCTCCGACGATCGCGTGCGTCGATTTGTGCAGGAAGCCAAAGCCGTATCGGCACTCAATCATCCAAACATCCTCACTATTTACGAAGTCGACGAGATCGATTCGGAACACTTTATCGCCACTGAGTACGTCGACGGCGAAACACTGCGCGATCGCGTCCGGTTCACGCCGTTGAAGCCCAGCGAAGTGATCGACGTCGCCATCCAGGTCGCCAGCGCGCTGTCGGCCACTCACGCCGTTGGCATCATTCATCGCGACATCAAGCCGGACAACATCATGCTGCGCCACGACGGCATCGTTAAAGTGCTCGACTTTGGCCTCGCCAAACTCACGAAGGAACGGCAGCAGACGTCGCACACAGACTCCATGGCGCCGACTCAAAACATGGTCAGTACCGCGGTCGGCGTGGTGATGGGTACGGCCCACTACATGTCGCCGGAACAAGCGCGCGGGCTCGACGTCGATGCACGCACAGACATCTGGAGTCTCGGTTGTGTGCTTTACGAGCTGGTCACGGGCCAGCAGCCGTTTGCCGGTGCAACACCGATCGACGTGATGTCCGGCATTCTGCGTAACGAACCGGAACCTCTGGCGCAATATCTGCCGGATGGCCCACGCGATCTCGACCGCATCGTGTCGCGCGCGTTGCGCAAGGATCGCGAAGAGCGCTACCAGACCATCAAAGACTTCCTGACCGATCTCAAAGATCTCAAACGAGAGCTCGAGACGTCGTCGCAGCGCATCTCCGTCAGTCGCAGCAGCAGCGAGTTCTATCCCGGCGCCGTTCCCGAAAAGTCAATCGCCGTTCTGTACTTCGAAGACATGAACTCGGAAAGCGAGAGCGACTACTTTTGCGCCGGCATGACCGAGGACATCATCACCGACCTCTCAAAGATCAAGGAACTGAAAGTGGTCTCGCGCACCGACGTGCTTCCCTTTCGCGCGAAAGAAGTGAACACGCGCCAGGTCGGCGAAGCACTGCGCGTGAACTACGTTCTCGAAGGCAGTGTACGCAAGGCCGGCAACCGGATTCGCATCACGGCGCAGCTTCTCAGTGTGCGTGACGGTTATCACCTTTGGGCCGAACGTTTCGATCGGCTGATCGAAGACATCTTCGACCTC
>DASUOZ010000134.1:0-2889 GCA_036276375.1 Pyrinomonadaceae bacterium
GCTTCTTCCGCCCCGACGAAATCAGGTGGAGCAACACCCACGATCGTGAATTGAACCCCGTTGAGGATTATCGACTTGCCAACGGCGGTCGCGTCGCTATTAAAACGTCGCTGCCAGAGGTTGTGACTGATCACAGCGACTGGAGATGCGCCGGGAGTCTTATCCTCGTCAGGTAGGAACGTGCGACCCAGTTCCGCCTTGACTCCTAGAACGTCAAAATAATTTCCCGAGACGAGAGTGCCTTCAACGCGTTCTGATTGACCGTCGCTTCCCAGATTCAACCCCACCCACTCGTAAGCCATCACGCCATCGAAGAGTTCAGCTTGTTGCTGATACTCGAGATACTCCGGATACGACGTTCGGTCATCACGATCCGAAAAGATCCAGACGAGGTTTTGCGGAGAAGCAACCGGCAGTTGCCTGAGGAAAACAGAATTCGCGAGGCTGAAGACGGTCGTGTTTATGCCAATTCCCAGCGCAAGTGTGAGCACTGCAACAATGGTGAAACCGGGACGCTTTACCAAGCTACGAAAAGCGTAACGGAGATCTTTAAGCAGGTTTTCCATAATGCTGCCCTGGTCTTCTTTCATTACTTATTCGTGGAGCTGCGTGTTCTTGAAAAACCTCATCGGTTTGTACTCAAAATTCCGGAACAGACCGAGCTGATCCATGAAGTGTGGATCGAACGCGAAACTGGACGGCAACACCAACTGCAAAAACCCGCTTTGGCCGAGAGTGAAAATACTCTCGCCGGTTATGCCGGGCCGGCTGAGCACAATGATCTGTCCATAGGTGGCGCGATTTGAGTTGGGAACGCTTGCTACGACACCGACGAGCGGGTGTGTAAACGTGATCGAGCCCCGCGGTGCTGTCCATGTTGCAGGATTGGCCCCCTGGGCTGCGGCCAGTATGGCCAATGTCTGATCGAACGTCGCTGACATAACAACGTTCGGATCAATTCCGTTGAAATAGTCACGACTCGGCGGCACACCGGAATCGCCAGTCAACGCAAAATCGAGGACGTGTATGAGCATGTTGGAACTCGCCTCGCCAACCCTGGCGCCCAGCTCATCCGCGAAGGTGTTAGTCAACATCAGGCTTAGCCACGTTGAGAAAATGACTTCGCCGGAATGAAGACTGGTGCTGGTCACGGCGTCGGAAAAAGCGTTGCCGTCCCAGGCTTCGATGATCGACCGTGCCTGGGCACCGAGCGGATGTGCGGGAGGCACATCAGCAACCGCCGCGAGGAGATACGGCTTTAGAAAGCGCGCCTCTCGACCGAGGGCCTTCACTCTCGCAATATCTTTCGGAATGTTACGCATGTCTTCAAGAGAAACGACGCCGGTAGCCAGGCGATCGATGATGTCCCAATTGCGAAACTGCTTACCGAAGTTCTGGTTGTCGGCGTTGTCGTAATCAACGGAAGGCTTATTGTTCCAGTTTGCTAAGTAACCCTGCGCGGGATTGATCGATGTTGGTATGGGTAAGATGCCACCGGGCCACTCAGCGCTTCCGTTTCCCGGAAAAGGCAATCGAGCATCAAAGCCTGCGGGCCGCAACGGTATTTGGCCTGCCTGCCAGTAAGCGATGTTGCCCGTCTTATCGGCATAGATGAAGTTGTGGGAAGTAGGAATCAGTTTTACCGCCGTCTCAAACTGGCCCAGGTTGCGCGCACGATTGAACCCGATGAACGCGTGTACGCTGTCGAGTTCGCGTTGCCAGTGCGAGCGCTTCTGCGTGATCAGATTGGCGCCACTGCTGCCAACGACGGGCCCGTGAACACTACGCAGCACGTTCAGAATAACGGGGCTCGCGCCGCGAACATTGATTGTCTCAACACGCACCTCAAACGGCGTACACGCGCCATTGAACAAATAACCGGAACCTGGTCCACCACCGGCATTGCAGGTCGTTTCTATGTAGTGGTCCAGGTTATCTCCAGTCGCTGTCGTTGAGGTCCACGCCACATGCTCGTTGCGTCCGATGAGCACGGGAGGCACACCTGCGAAAGCCATTCCCGCGACGTTAAAACCATTGCCACCCTTGAGTTGAACTTCGTGCAGAACCTCCGGCACGCTGAAGCCCATCTGTGGACCACCGTAAAGCATCGCAAATCCGCTGGCACTACGCGCTGCGCTGATCGCCCAGGCGTAGCTGCCGAGTTTTGTCGGCACACCCAGCGCCTGCCAGATGGCGCGAGCATCGTCGTCGGAGACGTCCAACGTGTGGCCGCCGAGAATCTGTAGTTGCGCGCCGCTCAAACCTGACTGCTTCTGTCGTTTTCCAAACGCTCCGGATGAGGGCACGGTGACGGGCGAATCAGGATCGTTGATCCATCTCACGTCGTTGAATATGGCGAAGCCGTTTGTTGGACCATGAGTCGTTACCAGACTGTCGAGCAGTGAAAGGTTCGTCAATTCGCGACCACCAATTTCACCGAATCGACGCACCATGAAAGCACCGAAAGCTACGGAATCACGTCTGGTCCATGGCTGTGGGAAGAAGCCCAAAGCGTGAAACTCGAAAGGCAACTTCGACACAGGATTCAGCGCGACCTCCGCCAGGTAGCGGTTAATTCCGCCGATGTAGGCGTCGAAGATTTGCTGTTCCTCGGTAGTAAGGGTAGCGAATTGGGCGTCGAGCTCTGCGTCGGTGTAGCCAACGACGCGCGCAGCACGGTCAGCATTTACGGCTGTGGGGCCAAAGATTTCGGCGAGCCGGCCTCTGGCAGCGCGGCGATTCAATTCGAGCTGCCAGAGTCGATCCTGGGCGACGGAGTAACCGTATGCTTCGAATAGTCCTCGATTCGTCTCCGCGAAAACGTGTGGGATACCGAAGTCGTCACGATATACCTTCACCGTTTCGCCGTTCACGTTAAGCGTAGTAAAG
>DASUOZ010000135.1:0-3005 GCA_036276375.1 Pyrinomonadaceae bacterium
GCGTAATCAACGGCCTGACGCGCGGCATCGATTGGGAATTGCTCGACCGCGGCTTTGGCAAGCTCCATGGGCGCACCCTCAGCTTCTTCCCGCGCACGCAATCGCTCGGCGCCGTGCTGCCAAACAACTCGCCGGGCGTGCACTCCCTCTGGATTCCCGCGTTCGCTTTGCGCATTCCGCTCGTGTTGAAACCCGGCAGCGCCGAACCGTGGACGCCGTACCGGATTATTCAGTCGTTAATGAAAGCGGGCGCGCCGCCGGAGGCTTTCAGTTATTACCCGACCGATCACGCGGGCGCGAGCGAGATCCTGCGCAACTGCGGACGCTCACTCCTCTTCGGCGACAGTTCGACCACGTCCGTGTGGGCCAACGATCCCCGCATCGAGATACATGGACCAGGCTACAGCAAAGTGATCATCGGCGAGGATTGCATTGACGACTGGGAGCAGTATCTCGACGTGCTCGTCGCTTCCATCGCCGACAACGGCGGCCGATCGTGCGTCAACGCTTCGGCCGTGTGGGTGCCGCGTCATGCCGGCGAGATTAGCGAGGCGCTGGCAGAAAGACTGGCGCGCATCGTTCCGCGGGCCGCTGAAGATCCCGAGGCCAGGCTCGCGCCGTTTGTCGATCCGCAGATCGCCACGCGCATCAATACCATGATCGATCAGGGGCTGCTCGAACCCGGCGCACGTGACGTCACGGCCTCATATCGCGATGGTGATCGGCTTGTTGTGTGGAACAACTCCTCCTATCTGATGCCGACCGTGATCCGTACGGACGTGGATCACCCACTCGCTGGAAAAGAATTTTTGTTCCCCTTTGCCGCCGTCGTGGAAGTCCCGCAAGATCAGCTCCTGTCTCAACTGAGCCCGAGCCTCGTCGTGACGGCCATCACTGAAGATCCAAACCTGATCCAGGCACTCGTTAACTCCCCGAATATCGATCGCCTCAACGTTGGACCACTACCGACAAACCAGGTCAGTTGGGACCAGCCGCACGAAGGCAATCTTTTCGACCACCTTTACGGACGGCGCGCTTTTCAACACGCCGTCGCCGTCTGAGGTACGCCCGGTTGCGAATCCTCTATCTCACAGGCGGAGCCGGCCGGATGTATTGCGGCAGTTGCCTGCGCGATAACGCCATGGCTACCGAGCTGCTCGCACGCGGTCACGACGTGCTGCTCCTGCCGGTTTACACGCCGACGCATACCGACGAACCAAACGTCAGCAACGACCACGTTGCACTTGGCGGCATCAGCGCGTATCTCGAACAGTACGTTCCGCTGTTTCGCAAAACTCCGACCTGGCTCGATCGGCTGTGGGACTCGAAAGCCGTGTTGAGTCTGGCGTCGCGCAAATCGATCTCGGTGAATCCCAAAATGCTGGGCGAGATGACGGTCTCGGTCCTTAGAGGTGAGGAGGGCTTTCAGCGCAAAGAGATCCACAAGCTGATCGAGTGGGTGAAGCAATTGCCGCCGCCCGACATCATCAACCTGCCCTACACGCTCTTGATTTCTCTCGCGCGGCCACTCAAAGAAGCGCTCAATTGCCCGATTGTTTGCACGCTGCAAGGCGAAGATCTCTTCCTGAACGGGCTACACGAACCGTATCGTACGGAAGCGCTGAACCTGATCCGCACACAGGTGGACCACGTCGATCTGTTTCTTTCGGTGAGTGAATACTACGCTGACTTTATGCCGCGTTATCTGGGCATTCCCGCGGAAAAAATCAGTGTCGTGCCGCTGGGAATCAATCCGGAGGGTTTTCATTTACCCGAACCCAAGGCCGGCGGATCATTCACCGTCGGTTTTTTCGGCCGGGTAGCTCCGGAAAAAGGACTGCACGTTCTCGCGGAAGCTTATCGTCTGTTGCGCGAGTCGGGTGATCTGCCGCAGGCGCGGCTGGAAGTCGCGGGCTACATGGCGCCTGACTCGCAACCCTACCTGCGTGAAATCAAAGCCAGACTCGAGCAGGTTAAGCTCGGCGACGAGTTTCATTATCGCGGCGTGCTCGATCGCGCCGATAAAATCCAGTTTCTGCGACGCCTGGACGTGATGTCGATGCCCGCGACTTACGACGAACCGAAAGGCGTGTCGCTGCTCGAAGCGATGGCTTGTGGGGTGCCGCTGGTCCAACCGCGGCGCGGCGGTTTCACCGAAATCGTGGAAAAGACCGGCGGCGGTTTGCTCGTCAAGCCTGACGATCCGGAGAGTCTCGCTAACGGCATTCGCGAGATCTATCGCAACAAAGAATTGGCGGCGGAATTGGGCGCGAGAGGCTATCGAGGCGTGCGCGAGCACTACACCGCGGCGCACATGGCGGATAAACTCATGATCGCTTTTCAATCCATAACGCCGGTGGCAGAAAACAAAGTTGCTTAAAGTCGAACACATTTCCAAGGAGTATCCGACTCCCGCTGGGCCACTTAAGATCGTGAGCGACGTTTCGCTCGAGTTGGCGCCGGGCTCTGCCGTCTCCATCATGGGGCCGTCCGGCAGCGGCAAGAGCACCTTGCTCTACATGCTCGGCGCGCTGGAAACGCCGACGAGTGGAACAGTCACGCTCGACGATCAGAACCCGTTTCTCCTCGACGCCAAAAAGCTCGCCGCCTTTCGTAATCAACGGATCGGGTTTGTCTTCCAGGATCACTGCCTGTTGCCGCAATGCTCGGTAATGGAAAACGTGCTTACGCCTACACTCGTTGCATCACAAAACGGCTCGTTCACAGAACGTGCCAGGGAGCTTTTAACGCACGTCGGTTTAGAACAGAGATTCGATCACCATCCGGCGCAGCTATCCGGCGGCGAAAAGCAACGAGTCGCACTCGCGCGCGCGCTGATCATGAAACCGCGTTTGCTATTATGCGACGAGCCGACCGGTAATCTCGATCAAAAATCCGCTGACGTGGTCGCCGGAATGCTGCTCGATATTCACCGGCAGGCCAACACGATCCTGATCGTCGTCACTCATAGTGCCGATCTCGCTGCTCGTTTTCCCCAACGCTTC
>DASUOZ010000136.1:0-2180 GCA_036276375.1 Pyrinomonadaceae bacterium
GGCGGCGGTTCGGCGATGAACTTCCCGTCACCCCGCCCTGGTTTGGTATGGTTTCGTCCGACGGCTTGATCCGACCGAACTGCCACATTGGCCTGTGGCTGGAAACAACTCGTCGGATTGGAACCGGTTAGCCGTGAATCAGAAGGATTAAGTCAACAACTCACGCCTGACCGTGTTGCAGCGAACGTTTGCGTCGGATTTTCCGCACGAAATCGCGATGGAAGACGCATTGCACGAGATCAATGAAGTTCTCGAACGGAAAGGATATTAACGATAAGCACAAAGCCATAATACTCGGAGAAAACGCCAAGAGATTCTATAACCTCTAGTGTGAGATTCTCCTTGTTGCACTGAAGATGCGAGCGGAGTGATTGAGAAACCGTCGTCAGGCGACCAAGTAATTCTGTTGTCGCAACGCAAGACCTGACTCCACATGAGCCGTGCTCCTATTCGCCAGGCGCCGATCTTTACGACTTGTGCGACGGGCAAACGCTTTCCGTCAGCCGCGCGCGAGCGCTTCCTGAATCTTGTCCGCGGGCACCACGATGTTCACGCCGGCACGCTCCTCCTGCAGCAGCATGAAGATGCGCGAATCGCGCTCGGCCCAACCACGGTTGAGCGCTTCGGTCAGCTCCCCATGAACGAGCGAGGCGATGCGCAGCGGGACATTTAACTCGCGACCTAGTTCGGTCGCGAGCGTGATGTCTTTGTGAGCGAGTTTCAGGGCAAACGCGGCGGGATCGAATTGGCCGGGCAAAAACTGGTCGGCGAGTCGATCGAAGGTTCGACTGCGGCCGAACGCCCCTTGACGGATCGCTTGCCACAGTGCGAGAGGTTCGACTCCGGCTTTGACGCCGAGAGTAAACACTTCGGCGAGCGCGGCAAGGATCGCGTAGCCCGCGGTGTTGTGTACGAGCTTCGCCACCGTGCCGGCACCAATAGGCCCAACGTACGTCGCCTGATCTCCAATCGCGTCGAGCACTGGCTTGTAACGGTTGAACACGGTCTCGTCGCCGCTGACCCACAGCGCCAGCTTACCGCTCCTGGCGCCGGCCGGACCGCCGCTTACCGGGGAATCGAGCATCGCCACATCTTTTGCGTTGAAGAGGTCGTGCAGGCGCCGCACCACTGTCGGCGAGTTGGTCGAGAGGTCGAACCACGCCGTTTCGCGACGCATGCCGACGAGCAATCCATCCGCCGCAAGCGCCACCTGTTCGACTTCGCGGGGCCCCGGCAGCGACGTGAAGACGACGTCGGCTGCCTCGGCCACCTTGCGCACCGAATCGGCCCACGACGCGCCGGCCTGCAAATGCGGCGCGCCCGCTTCGCGCCGGATGTCGTGGACAACCATGTCGTAGCCTGCCGCGCGCAAGTTGAGCGCCATGCTGGAACCCATGGTTCCGAGGCCAATGAAACCCACTCTCATAGATACCTCCTCGCAACATGGATCCAGAATTTTGCAGCGAACATGGGGATTGCCCTCCCTGCACACAGAGAAAAAGAAAGCATGCCGATGGATCTGCGCAATTCGCTCTACCAATTAACGCAGCCACTTCTAACACACCGATCGTTGCCCCATCAATCAATCAATCAATAAAAACGTATCCCTTGCTCCCTACCGCGCAATCAGGGTTGAAAGGCTATAATTGCTCGGCGCTTCGAGGCCGCCAAGGAATTGGCGTAGAAGAGATGGCGAGTACGGCGAGCTGCGTTGCGAGAAGCCCATCATCGATTACTTCCGCAGCGACAGATTTTTCGTCGGCTGCGAGGGAAACGAAAGCGCGTTGTCCTACGTCATCGATAGGATCGGTCCGAAGGCTGCGTGTTTGCGTCGGACTTTCCGCACGAAATCGCGATGGAAGACCCATTGCATGAGATCAACGAAATCCTCGAACGGAAGATATCAACGATAAGCACAAAGCCAGGATACTCGGAGAAAACGCCAAGAGATTCTACAACCTCTAGTGTGAGATTCTTTCTGTTGCTCTGAAGATGCGAGTGGACTGATTAAGAAAGAGTTGTCTGGCGATCAAGTAATTCTGTGGTCGCACGCAAGACCTGACGGCTCTGACCCTTGCGATCAAAGCGCTGCAAGGAGAGTGCAGCCGCGCCGCCATGGTGCGAGACACCTTGGCCGGCATGCAGTGTGCGCGGGCTGCCGGTGTTACCGCCATCGCGGT
>DASUOZ010000137.1:0-3676 GCA_036276375.1 Pyrinomonadaceae bacterium
AAAGCGGTTCCAATGGGCATGTGTTGTTGGTTTCGCCTGGGTTTGTCAGGGCGAGCGATTATAAGTATGCTAACGCGCTTGCGACAAGCCAACAGTAAATACGACGTCATCGTGATCGGGGGCGGGCATAACGGTCTGGTGAATGCCGCCTATCTCGCGCGCGCGCGGAAAAAGGTGCTCGTGCTCGAACGTCGCCACGTGCTCGGTGGCGCGGCAGTGACGGAAGAGGTGTTTCCCGGGTTCAAGTTTTCTGTCTGCTCTTACGTCGTTTCGTTATTAAGACCGGAGATTATTCGCGAGCTCGATCTACCGCGTCACGGTCTGGAGATCCTTCCGCTCGACGGCACTTTCACTCCCATGCCAAACGGCGACTACCTTTGGCGCGTCAACGATCACGCACGCACGCGCCGCGAGATCGCGCGTCACTCGCGTCTCGACGCTGAGGCATACGACGAATACGGCAAGGCCATGATCGAGATGGCCCACTTCGTAAAGCCGATCATGAGCATGACACCACCGGATCCGACTTCACTCGATCCCAAAGGCTGGAAGAACCTCGCATTCCTCGGGCGGAGGTTTCAAAAACTCTCCGACGACGATAAGTACAACCAGGTGCAGTTGATGACGATGAGCGCCGTCGACTTTCTCGATCAGTGGTTTGAGACTGACGTGCTGAAAGCGACGATGTCCGCGTCCGGCATCATCGGAACGTTTCTCGGCGTGCGTTCGCCGGGCACTGCTTACGTTTTGCTGCACCACTACATGGGCGAGATCGACGGCGCTTTTCGTTCGTGGGGATTTGCGCGCGGCGGCACCGGCGCGATCTCGAATGCGATCGGCGACGCGGCGCGCGAAGCGGGCGTCGAGATCCGCATGGAGGCCGCCATTGAAAAGATTCTGCTCAGGAACGGGCGCGCCACCGGCGTCGTGCTGCAAAACGGCGACGAGATTCAGGCGGAAGTCGTTTCGTCGAGCGTCGATCCGCGTTTGACGTTCATGAAGATGGTGGGCGAGGAACACTTGCCCGATGATTTTTGCACGGATCTCAAGCGCTACAAATATCGCGGTTCGTCGGGCAAGGTGAATCTCGCGCTCGATGGTTTGCCGGACTTCAAAGCGATGCCTGGTCCAGGCGCGCATTTGCGCGGCGCGATTTCCATCTCGCCGAGTGTTGAGTACATGGAGCGCGCGTATGACGAAGCGAAGTACGGGCGTTTCTCGCGCCGGCCGTACATCGACATGGTGATTCCGAGTTTGACTGATCCTTCGGTGGCGCCGCCGGGCAAACACGTGATGTCGTGCTTCGTGCAGTACGCGCCTTACAACCTGAAGGAAGGCAATTGGGACGAGAAGCGCGACGAGTTTGGCGACACCGTGATCGACACGATAGCCGAGCACGCGCCAAACATTCGCGAGTTGATTCGCGATCGACAGGTGTTGACGCCGCTCGATCTCGAGCGTGAGTTTGGTTTGTCTGAAGGAAACATCTTTCAGGGCGAGCTCACGCTCGAACAGCTCTTCTTCCTGCGTCCCGCGCCGGGCTGGGCGCAATATCGCACGCCAATCAAGAACCTTTACATGTGCGGTTCGGCGACGCATCCGGGCGGCGGAATCATGGGCGCGCCGGGACGCAATGCCGCGTTGCAACTGCTGAAAGACGGGAAATAATTTTTGATTTTCGATTGTTGATTGTTGATTTGTTTTACTGCTGAATCAACAATCAAAAATCGAAAATCAACAATGACAACATGCCAACGTACGACGTAACAATCATCGGCGGCGGTCACAATGGTCTGGTGACCGCTGCGTATCTGGCGAAGAACGGTCTGAAGACGCTCGTGCTCGAGCGACGGAAAGTTGCGGGCGGCGGCGCGGTCACGGAAGAGATTCATCCGGGCTTTCGGGTTTCGGTGTTGGACCATGCGGCTGGTCCGTTTTCCGCTCAGGTTATATCGGATTTGAAGTTGCTCCCTTTCGGGTTGCAAATGATCAACCCCGAAGCTCGTGTGCTGGCGTTATCTCCGGAAGGAAGATCGCTTTGCGTTTTTAACGACACCGCTCGAACCCTCAGCGAAGTACAAAAGTTTTCCGCCACCGACGCGAAAGTTTATCCGGAGTTCGTTGACAGTTTTGCGCGCATCGGCCGGGTGCTGGCGCCATTGATTTCGATGACGCCGCCGTCAATTGACGAACCGACGGCCGCGGATTTGTGGCAACTCGGCAAGGTCGGGCTGGCGTTTCGTGGGTTGGGCAAGAAGGACGAATACCGCTTGTTGCGTTGGGGTCCGATGGCTGTCGCGGACCTCGTCGGCGAATGGTTTGAGACAGAACTATTGCGCGCGACTGTCGCCGCGCGCGGAATTTACGGCGCGTTTGCCGGTCCATGGTCCGCTGGAACGAGCCTGGGATTGCTGTGGCAGGCGGCAATGGACGGCAGCGCGATCGGTTCGGCTTCATATCCGCGAGGCGGCATGGGCGCGTTGGCTGACGCGTTGGTGGGTGCGGTGAAAGCGGCGGGCGCAGAGATTCGTACTCGCGCTAACGTCGCGGCGATTGTTGGCGCGGAGAGTGACGAGGCCAAGGTCGTGCTCGAAAGCGGCGAGGAAATCAGTTCGCGCATCGTGGTGTCGAACGCGGATCCACGCCGGACGTTTCTCGACCTCGTCGATCCGGTCGATCTGGATCCGAACTTCCTTTCGAAGATGCGCAACTATCGCGCGCCGGGCGCTGCCGGGAAGGTCAATCTCGCATTGTCCGGCTTACCAGGTTTTAACGGCGCCGATCCAGAGAAACTCACGGGACGAATTCACATCGGTCCCGAGATCGACTATCTCGAACGCGCGTTTGATGCCTCGAAGTACGGGGATTTTTCTTCTGAGCCATATCTCGATATCACGATTCCGTCGCTCGCCGATCCGTCGCTCACGCCCGACGGCAAGCACGTCATGTCGATTCACGTGCAATTCGCGCCGTACCAGCTGAAGCACGGCGACTGGAACACGCGGCGCGACGAGTTTGGTGCAAACGTTCTGAATCAATTAGAGCGCTACGCGCCCGGACTCAAAAATTTGGTTCTTGCGCAGCAAGTGATCACGCCCTTCGATCTCGAGTAAACTTACGGCCTCAGTGGCGGACACATTCATCACGGCGAGCAAACACTCGATCAATTCTTTACGTTTCGCCCATTAATTGGCTGGGCGCAGTACCGCACGCCGTTGAAGCGCCTTTATCTCTGTGGCGCCGGCACACACCCCGGCGGCGGCCTGACGGGACTAAACGGCTTCAACGCCGCGCGCGAAATCATGCGCGACTTCAAAGCCAACAAGGTATGAACAAACAAGCACCGCGCAGAAGCTTCGCGAGCGACAACAACGCCGGTGTGCACCCGGAAGTGATCGAAGCCATCGCGGCCGCGAATGACGGTCACGTTGTAGCCTACGGCGACGATCCTTTCACCGCGAGAGCGGTGAAAGTCTTCCAAAAGCACTTCGGGAAAGACATCGCGGTTTACTTCGTGTTCGGCGGCACCGGCGCAAACGTGCTCGGCCTCAAGGCGATCACCAGCTCTTACGAAGCCGTCGTCTGCGCTGAAACGGCGCACATCAACGTCGACGAGTGCGGTGCGCCAGAGAAATTCACCGGCTGCAAACTCCTCAGCATCCGCACGCCCGACGGC
>DASUOZ010000138.1:0-2297 GCA_036276375.1 Pyrinomonadaceae bacterium
AGCCGATCGGCGTCGGCGAAAACGTCTTGCTCTTCGGGCCGGAGCCGGTAGGCAAGACGCAGCAGTCATTACTGGACAACAATCTTTACGTGCGCATCGCGTCGATAGAAGGGCGAATCCAAAACGTCCTGCCGGCGCCCACCGGGGAAATCGCGCGCTTCAAGATCAGCGCTCCACGACTCTCACACGCAAACATCGGCGGCGTCGCTCTCAACGAAGCCGGCGAAACCGTCGGTATCGTCGATGGACTCGAAGGAAACGAAGCGACTGTGCTCCCGACGACGTCTATTCGCCGTGCGGCGCAACGAGTGCTGAAACAGCGTTCGACCGTGCCGCGCCCGTGGCTCGGCGTCAGAGGTGAGGCGGTAGCGGCGCTCCCAATCACGCAAATCCTCAATCACGGCTGGGCGGCTGACCGGGCCCATGCGTTGGCCGGAGAACATCGCGGCATTCTTTTGACCTCAGTCATTCCCGGAAGCCCCGCGGCGCTGGCCGCACTGCGCGCCGGCGATGTCATTCTCAAGGTTGACGACAAGGAAATTCAGAACGCCGACGACTTCACCTGGTGGTTGGACCAGGCCGGTCCAGCCACGTCCGTGCGCTTCACAGTCGCGCGCCCCGATCGACTCACTGAAGAAGCGTTGAACGTTAAGTTGAGCGGCATTCTCGATCCGGCCGCCGGGTTTGGTTTTCGCAATCGTTTTCCCTTAACCAAAGGACTCTCGCTACTCGAACAAGGCGCCGAAACCATTACCCTGCGCCCCGCCGTAGCTAACCAACTCGGAACGACCGCGGGCATGCTCGTGATCTACGTCGAACCAACCACGCCCGCCGCCGAGGCGGGATTGGAAGTTGGCGACGTGATCCATTCCATCGACGGCAAACCCATTTCCGCTCTGCAACGCGTCACGGCGTTGAAGCCGCCGTTGACGCTGCAAGTCACGCGTCGAAAAGAAAAGCTGACGGTTATTATCCCGGAAACCCCCAAAAACTGATCCACGTGTCGCGCGTTGTGATACGCTGGGCGCCTCATGTTCCCAGAGGCTGTTGCGCGCTATCACGACCTGCTCGCCGACCAGGATTTAGCCGAAAACTCTCGCGCCATGCTCGACCAGGGGCTCGAGCGCGCGAAGCTGATCTTCGGCGGTCGACGGCTTTCACCCTATCTGCGTCCGCATTTCGTCACCGAAACAGACTTCGCCCGCATCACCGACATTTGCGAGACCGTCTGGTCGGCGATTCAGAAAGTAAAGGACGCTGCGGTTAACGACTCGGACATCGTTGACGATCTCGGTCTGACGGAGATCGAACGCGAGCTCGTCGCGATCGATCCCGGTTACAAAGCGGTCTCGCCGACCGCGCGGCTCGACTCGTTTCTCACGTCCGGTCGTTACAGTTTTGTCGAACTCAACGGCGAGAGCCCGGCGGGAATTGCCTACGCCGACGCCGCTTACGACATCTTTTCCTCGTTGCCGGTGATGAAGGAGTTTGCCAAACACTACAACGTCCGGCCGCTTTACGGACGGCAGTTCATGCTCGACGTTTTGCTCACTTCTTACGAGGAATACCTCGGCCGCAAGTCCGAGCAACGCCCGACAATCGCCATCGTCGATCTGCCGGGCGTGCCGACCGTGAGCGAGTTTGAACTGTTCAGAGATTTCTTCGAGAGCGCGGGTTATCGATCGGTGATCTGCACGCCGCAGGAGTTGGAATTCAGCAACAACCGTTTGTCCGTAGACGGCTTCGAGATCGACATCGTCTACAAACGTTTGCTCGTCAACGAATACCTGCCCATCATGCACGACTACCCGGCGCTGCTGAACGCGTATCGCGCACGCGCGGTCTGCATGGTGAACAGTTTTCGTTCAAAGCTGATCCACAAGAAGGCGCTTTTCGCTGTGTTGACTGATCACCGCTACGCTTCCTTGTTTTCCGAAGCCGAACGAACTGCCATTGGTTTTCACGTTCCCTGGACGCGCATGATCAGACACGAACGCACCGACTTCGAGGGCCAGGCGACCGACCTGCTGGAGTTTGTGCGGGAAAATCGTCTAATTCTGATCCTCAAACCCAATGACGATTATGGCGGCCATGGTATCACTGTCGGCTGGAACGTGAGCCAGCGCGAATGGGACCGTGCGCTCGAGGAGGCATTGATGAATGGCGATTACGTCGTGCAAAAGCGTGTGCCGACCGCGCGAGAGACTTTTCCCGCGTTAACAGATGACGGACGCATCGAATTTTCCGAGCAACTCGTGGATCTCGATCCGCTCTTGTTCAATGGCAAAGTCGGGTCG
>DASUOZ010000139.1:0-4889 GCA_036276375.1 Pyrinomonadaceae bacterium
CACGAGCTGCGCACGCCGCTGACGGCCATCATGGGCTGGTCTGATCTGCTGCTTCACGATGAAGTCGCACCGCGTAAACGGCGCCAGGCCATTGAAACGATTGCGCGCAATGCCAACTCGCAGTGCCAGTTGATTAACGACCTGCTCGAGGTGTCGCGCATCATCACCGGCAAGCTGCGGCTCGAGTTTGCGGCGTGTGAAATGGAGTCGGTTATTCAGGCCGCCGTCGACAGCATTCGACCGACGGCGGAAGCAAAAGGCGTGAAGCTGCAAGTGCTGCTCGAGCCGGACACCGGTCCCATCTTCGGCGACCGCGAACGACTTCAGCAAATCGTCTGGAACCTGCTTTCCAACGGCGTCAAGTTCAATCATCACGGTGGGCTGGTGCTAGTGAAACTGCAACGCATCAATTCTCACGTGGAGATCGTCGTGAGCGACACGGGACTCGGAATTGGTCCGGAGTTTCTGCCGCACGTGTTTGAGCGTTTTCGACAAGCTGATGGTTCGACGACGAGAACGTACGGTGGATTGGGACTCGGCCTCGCGATCGTCCGTCATCTCGTCGAGTTGCACGGCGGCGCCGCCTGGGTTGAAAGCGCCGGCCGGAATCAGGGTTCGACGTTTACTGTTCGCTTCCCGTCGATGGTCGCGTCTGAGCTGCACGGCGAGCCACGGATTGCAGCGCAGCCAAAACCCGTAATTGAATCACGGGATCGTGGACGCGCGCTGCGCGGGTTTCGCGTGCTCGTGGTGGATGACGAGTTTGACGCGCGCGCGTTGGTGACGACGATGCTGGAGCGTTCGGGCGCGCAGGTGCTGGCGGTTTCGTCAACTCACGAAGCGCTCGACTCGATGGAGAAGTGGAAACCTGACGTGCTGATCGCCGACATCGGCATGCCGATCGAAGACGGCTACAGTTTGATCAGGAAAGTGCGTGCGTTACCGAGCGATCGCGGCGGCCAGACACCGGCGTTAGCCCTAACGGCCTATGCCCGCACCGAAGATCGCATCCGCGCGCTCTCCGAAGGCTACCAGATGCACCTCGCGAAACCGGTCGACCGCCTCGAACTCGCCACGATCGTCGGCAGCCTCTGCCGCCGCTGAACATGAAGTCTCTAATCGCAGCCGCTGGTGCTTTCGGAGAGGCGGCGCCAACGGTGGCCGTTGCGCGCGAGTAGGTGATCGGCCGCCTCGGGGCCGTCGGTGCCGGCCGCGTATTCGGTTACGAGTGGCGCGCCCCCGCCGGCCCACACTTCTTGAATCGGTGTCATCAAACGCCACTGCGCCTCCACTTCGTCACCGCGCGTGAAGAGCGTTGCGTCCCCGCGCATCACGTCGAGTAACAGCGTCTCGTACGCCGCCGGCGGCTCGACGCCAAACGCCCGTTGATAACAGAAGTCCATGTTAACGGTCGTAGTATGCATCTCGAACCCCGGCCGCTTCGCGCCGAACATGACGGTGATTCCTTCGTTTGGCTGAATGCGCAACACGATGATGTTTGGATCGAGTTCGTCTTCAGGAGTGCGCGCGAAGAGCGCCTGTGGCGTGCGTTTCAGGTGCACGGCGATCTCCGTCAGGTTGCGCGCGAGCGCTTTGCCGGTGCGCACGTAAAACGGCACTCCGGACCAGCGCCAGTTTGAAATGCGAAATTCGACCGCCGCGTAAGTTTCGGTGTGCGAATTCTGCGCCACGTGATCTTCTTCGCGATAGCCGTGGACGCGTTTGCCGTTAACGTCGCCTGGTCCATACTGCGCGCGCACCGTGCGCTCGGCGACTTCCTCCGGCTTGAGACGGCGAATCGATCGCAAAACCTGCACCTTCTCTTCGCGGACCGCGTCGGCTTCGAACGCCACGGGCGGCTCCATCGCCGTCAGTGTGAGTAGTTGCAACAGGTGGTTCGCGACCATGTCGCGCAACGCGCCGGACTCTTCGTAGTAGCCCGCACGACTCCCAACACCCGCCGTCTCGGCAGCAGTGATCTCGACGTAGTCGACGTAGTTGCGATTCCAGATCGGCTCGAACATCGTGTTGCCGAAACGGAAGACGAGGATGTTCTGGACCGTGTTTTTGCCGAGGTAGTGGTCGATGCGATAGATCTGGTTCTCGGTGAACACCTCGGCGATCTTCGCGTTCAACGCGCGCGCGGATGCGAGATCGGTCCCGAAAGGTTTTTCAACAACGATGCGGCTCCAGTGGTTCTCGTCCTGTTTGGACAGGCCCGCTTTGCCCAGGCCTTCGGTGATCTCGGCTGCGAGCGACGGTGGCGTGGCGAGGTAAAAAAGATGATTGCTGCTGGCGCCGTCGGCTGCTAACTCCTGCAACCGCTGCGCTGTATTCTGATAAGTGTGGTCGTCGTTCAGTTCGCCGGCTTCATAGAAGACACGTTGCGCGGCGTCGCGCCACTCTTCTTCGTCGCCCTCGCTGAGAGTTTTTGATTCCACCAGGGCTTGGCGCACCAGCTCGCGAAACTCATCGTCACTCATGTGTGACCTGCCGACGCCGAGAATCCGCATCCCTTCGAGGCAACCTTCTTTTCTCAAATTCCACAACGCGGGAATCAGCTTGCGTCGCGTGAGATCGCCCGTGGCGCCGAAGATGACCATTACGCACGGCTCCGCCTTCGGCAAACTCGGCGCTTCCATGCGGACCGGATTTGGTTCTACCAGAACTGTTGACATCACTACTCCCGTGGTTAAGTTAAGTCACATTCTTATTCGCCAACGCTTTCAGCGTACGCTCGGGAGGGGAAACCGGGTTCCCAGGGTTGAAGCAACCCTGGGCTGGAATTAGCGAACGCCTTCGGCGTTGGTCGCACCGCGTTCGACGTGTCCGCCGAACTGAAATCGCATCGCCGAAAGCACCTTGTTCGCAAACTCCGCTTCGCCTCTCGAACTGAAGCGTTGAAACAGCGCCGCACTCAAGACCGGCACCGGTACGCCCTCTTCAACCGCCGCGTTGATGGTCCAACGCCCTTCGCCCGAATCAGAAACGCGCCCCGAATAACCCTCGAGCTGCGGATGCTCGGCAAAAGCGATCGCCGTCAGGTCGAGTAACCACGACGCAATCACACTGCCGCGACGCCAGAGCTCGGTAATCTCGGCGATGTTGAAATCGTAACGGTAGTGTTCGGGATGGCGAAGCGGCGACGTTTCCGCATCCGCGGTTCGTTCCTCGTTTCCTTCATTCGCGTGATGCAGAACGTTGAGCCCTTCAGCGTACGCCGCCATCAAACCGTATTCGATCCCGTTGTGGACCATCTTCACGAAGTGGCCGGCGCCTGCCGCACCACAATGCAGGTACCCTTCGGTTGCCGTCGTCGAACCCGGCGCGCGTCCGGGTGTCGGCTCAATGGCGCCACTTCCCGGCGCGAGAGTTTTAAAGATCGGATCCAGATGACTGACGATCTCCTTCTCACCACCAATCATCTGGCAGTAGCCGCGTTCGAGTCCCCACACACCGCCACTCGTTCCGACGTCAACGTAATGAATGTTTTGCGACTTCAACTCAGCAGCGCGGCGAATGTCGTCGATGTAGTACGAGTTCCCGCCGTCGATGATGATGTCTTCGGCGCTTACCAGCGCCACGAGATCGTGCAACGTCGCATCGACCAGCGCGGCCGGGATCATCAACCAGATCGCCCGCTGCGTTGGCAACTTCGTCACAAACTCTTCAAGCGACTCCGCACCGACCGCACCCTCCGCGGCGAGACTCCGCACCACCTCGATATTACGGTCGTAAACAACACACTCATGTTTCGCGCGCAAAAGACGCCGCACCATGTTGGCGCCCATGCGGCCCAATCCGATCATTCCAATTTGCATTCGCAGCTCCGATTCGCGTTAATCTTTGCCGGCGATTCTACCGAAAGCCTAAGGAGCCCTCCAGATGAGACACCTGAGCCTGCTTTTAATGCTTCTTTTTGCCGTTCCTGTCACGGCGCAGCGAACACCCGTGTTGCCGGCCGGTCGCGTCGTCGATCTGTCTCATCCGTTCGACGCAACGAGCGTTTACTGGCCGACAGCGGAAGCATTCAAACTCGACACGGATTTCGAGGGCGTCACCGACAAAGGCTACTTCTACTCGGCTTATCGTTACTCAGCAGCAGAACACGGCGGCACACATCTCGACGCGCCGGTGCATTTCGCCAAAGGGCGTCACACGGTCGACGAGATTCCCTTGGACCAACTGATGGGCTCAGGAATCGTGATCGACGTTACCACTCAGTGTGCGACGAATCCCGATTACCAGATCAGCGTCGCTGACTTTCAGAACTGGGAACGTCGCAACGGGCGGATCGCTCCCGGAACGATCGTGTTGCTGCGCACGGGCTTCGGTAAACGTTACCCGGATCGTAAGTCTTATCTCGGCACGGACGAACGCGGCGCAGACGCAGTTGCGAAGCTCCACTTCCCCGGGCTCGATCCGGCGGCCGCGCGGTGGCTCACGCAAAGCCGATCGATCAAAGCGATCGGTTTAGACACGGCCAGCATCGATTACGGCCAGTCGACGCTTTTCGAAAGTCATCGCATTTTGTTTGAGAAGAACATTCCGGCGTTTGAAAACGTCGCGAACCTGGACCAGTTACCGCTGAAAGGGTTTTCGGTGATTGCGTTGCCAATGAAGATCAAAGGGGGCAGCGGCGGGCCGTTGCGCATCGTCGCGTTTAGATGAAGTATGGAACTGAAAGTTTTTGCAGACCCGATGGAAGTCGCGCGGGCCGCGGCGCGGTATTTTGTGGAGCAGTGTCGCGAGTCGGTGGCGCGATACAATGGCTTCGCCGTGGCGTTGTCCGGAGGCTCCACTCCAAAACTCCTCTACCACTTGCTGGCGGACCCGAACGAACCTTTTAGCAAAGAGATCGCTTGGAACAAGACTCACTTTTTCTTCAC
>DASUOZ010000140.1:0-4492 GCA_036276375.1 Pyrinomonadaceae bacterium
GGAAGCCGCGCGCGACGCGTGCTCCGGACACGCATTAGCCAACATTACCGAAGGGGAGGAGCAAGGTGGGAACACGTAAAGATCAGCACAAGGTTGGTACGCCAAAAAAACCGCGCGGACAGCAAACAGGGTTCGCAGGAAACCCGGATCAAAACCGCGAAGAAAAGGAAGACACACCGGCCCTGCGCGGCAGCCGCAAGAACACAAACAAGATGTTTGGCGACGCGTCCCGGCAGCACACCGGTGACTCGGTTCGTCCCAGCACGAACCGGCCATCAACACCCGGCATGCGCAAGTGAGTTTGACGAACGGCCGCTACTTGTTTGACGAGCGAATGAGCCACGCATTCTTGCGCCCGGCAATCGCGGGGCAGGACGGCGTAGATCTTTCTTCAGCGCCAACGAAGCCGCTTGGCAGCGGGAAGCCTTTGCAAACGACGTCGTTCGAGCGCGGCAGACGAATCTCCCACGCGTTTGCCGCCGCGTTGGTGCTCTGCGAACACTGCGTAGACTTCACTTCGCCTGTTACGACATAACCAGCGGGCACGGGCGCGCCCGCGACCTCACGACCATTCAACATCACAAAGCCTTTGCACAGCACTTCTGTTGGACCAGGCTTCCGGATCAACCACGCGTTGGTCTGATCGTTTGCGCGCGTGCTCGGCGGACAGTGCGCCACAACGCCTTCCTGCACCACGGCGTGGTCTGACGGCGCGTCTGGTCCTTTACAGATCCACCGACCCTCGATTGGCGAAGTCTCGGGCGGACGCGACACCGGAATCGCTCCGCTCGAGTCGAGCACAGGAGCAACACTGGTCTCCTTCTTCGGTGTTCGCACCACAGCGCCTGACTGGTCCACGACGTAACCACTGCGTGCACGCACCACCAGTTGCGGGCGATTCACACGCACTTCAACCGTACGCGTCTCGCCGGGTTGCCCCTTCGTGCGCGGGTAGTAGCCGATGCTGTATTCGTTGTGCAACTCGTCAACGATGCTCGCAATCGCGCGCTCGAGATCGCTGATATCAAACGCGGGATAAACACCAGTGCCGGCAGTTTCCGCGAGCTGGTGCAGAAACACGTCCGCGCGCTGGTAGTCCTGTTCGCTAAAGCCACTGCCTTCCGGCGGCTTGAATTCGCTCGCAGGTGAACGCGCCTTGATGTAGTCGTAAGTGCTGAACTGCACCGGATAGATCAGCGTCTCGCTTTTCGCCGCCTGCTGCAACACGCTTTCAAACGTGCCGGCGCGACTGTCGTTGTCGACGCCATCCGTAAACAGCACCAACGCCGTTCGACCTTCAACGCGCGCGAGCCGCTCGCCCAGCACCGTCTTGAGTGCATCATAAACGCGCGTGTTCGCGCCGGGCTTCGCGCTGCGAATCGCATTGCGAAGCGCTTCATGATCGCTGGTCGGCTCGGCGAGCACAGTCACTTCATTTGAAAACGTCGCCACGAGCGCGCGATCTGCGGGGCGCATCTTGTCGACAAACGCGATCGCCGCCTCTTGAATGTCTTGCAAATCAAACAGCGCGGAACGGCTGGTGTCGATCAGTATCGCTACGGTGAACGGATTCTCAACCGGCGCGAAGTATGCGATCTCCTGCTTGACGCCATTCTCGAAGACTTCAAAATCCTCGCGCCGCAGGTTCGGAACAAACTTTCCATCACGCCCGATCACCAGCACCGGCGAGTTAACGAGCGTGGTCTTCACGCGGATGACATCATCCGGATCAACTTCCTGCGCCAGCGCAAAGGAAGACAGAAGTAGGACCAGTAAAAGTAAGAGCGACGCTCGATTTAGCATTCAGTGAGCCCCGGCCGTGGCTTTCTTGATCCGCTCGACGAGCGCGCGGGTTTCGGAGGCGAAGGGGCCGTTGGGTTCGAGGCGCAGGTATTCGTCAAACTCGGCCACCGCATCAGCTGTGCGCGAGACGCGAAGGAGTAGATTGCCTTTTAACAAATGGGCGGTAGCGAGTTGCGGGTTCAAATTCAACGCGCGTTTTACTTCTTCATACGACTTTTCCAGCGTGGGTTTCGCCTCGGCAAGATCCTTGATCCCTCGCGCCTTCTCCCAGTAAACACGCGCGAGAGCGAGATGACCCAAATAAGACTGGTCCTCGATCGCGAGACCTTTCGCCAACGCTTTCTCCGCTTCGGCGAGTTTGTTTTGCCGCAAGTAAATTTCACCGAGCGCGAAGAACGCATTGAACGCCCGAGGCTCGGCTTCTATCGTTGCCAGCAACGCCTTTTCAGCTTTGTCCCACTCGCCGAGATCCATGTACGCAGTGCCGAGTTTCAAACGCGCTTCGACAAACGGCGGATGAATCGAAACGGCTTTTTCAAAACACTTCGCGGCAAAGACAGTCTTCTGTTTTCCGCCCTCCGCCAACGCGGCTACACCTTTGTCAAACTCTTTTTGCGCCTCCGCGGGAACGGTCGCGTCTATGCTGCCCAGAATCGTCGTGTTGTTCTTTTTCGAAGCAGCGTCGGGCGCAAGCTGAAGCATCACCAAACCATTGGCGGTCGTCGTCATGTCGATGTTCTGCTGCGCGTCGCGATAACCGGGCTGGCGCACGCGCACCGAATACATCGCCGGCGGCAAAGCCGTGAACCTAAACTTTCCCAAACGATCCGTAAACGCTTCCGTAATGGAGCCACCGCCGTCGTAACTCTCGAGACGCACGACAACATTCGCCGCAGGTTTGCCGCCTTCAACGAAACGAACCTGCCCGTGAATCTCAACCGTTGCCGGCGCGGGGCTGGTTTGTACCTGCGCCAAACTTACAAAATGACAGAGCGTTATCGTAACGATGCTCGATAACAGCAACCGTGTTCTCGTGCTGCTCATGTGTGTCTCCCCAATTCAGGCGCGTGCCGTTGCGGGTGAATGATTGAGGCGCATTCTACTGCAAACAAAAAAGGGAGGGAATAGTCCCTCCCTTAAAACACCTCTCCTGACCAAGGCTCTAGAATTCAAACCGAGCTCCCAATCGAACGGAAAAAGGTAAAGGAAACCCAGACGTCAGATTGATAATCGACGGCTGGAGGAAGTCGGGATTGTTCTCGCCAAGATCAAGTTGGCGAAATTGATCCGGCAGACGCAAGCGCCGGTTGTTTGTCACGTTGAAGAAGTCGGCAATGAAGCTGATTCGCGCACGCTCGTTGATCACCCACGGATAATCAGCGTGCAGATCGAGTTGCGTGTAAAACGGCGTGCGTCCGAGCTTGCCGCGGCCGCCAACGGGAACCTCACCGGCATTCAGGTAGACCGGATGCGGCAGAAACTCGCTGATCGGAATGCCCGATTCCATGTGTAAGCCCATGCCGAGGTTGAGCCCCTGCAAGAACCGCCAGTTGAGACCGGTGCGATTGTCGCCAAAGCCGTAGCTCGCATAGATGTTCGACACAAACCGCCGGTCAGTATTCAACGGACCGATGCGGAATTGATCGCCCAGCAGGTTGAACTCTCCTGCCGTGAAATCGAATAGCGAACTGATGCCTGGATCAGTCTGGCCATTGTCGTTACGGAGGTGACCTTCGTAGTTGCCACGCAGCGAAGCAATGCGGAAGTTTGAAAGCAGTTGCCAATTGTTGCTGAACCGCTTGTTCAACTCGACCTCAAACGCCTTGTACTTTCTGGTCGGGTCCGGGAAGCCATCAGGAATGCCGTCCGGCACGTTGACCGAAGCGCCCGTGATCGGATCGATACCAACGGTGCCGAAGCAGACGTTTCCAATCGGCGTACCAGTGACCGGATCCGCAACCTCAGACACGATGCCCGATGTGCAACCCGCTGGCGCAGTGCCGCCGAGCGGAAACGTGAACTGCTGCAAGTTAGTCGCAGCGTCGAGCCGTGAGCTGGGATTGCCGATGAAGTACGTTTGCGTGATGCCGGCGTTCGCCGCTTCAGGCGATAGCACGGCCATGTCTTCCAC
Organism: Pyrinomonadaceae bacterium; assembly: GCA_036276375.1. Classification (GTDB taxonomy): domain Bacteria; phylum Acidobacteriota; class Blastocatellia; order Pyrinomonadales; family Pyrinomonadaceae; genus PSRF01. The sequence goes on from DASUOZ010000140.1 coordinate 3,935, forward strand.
CACGCGCTTCAGGTTTCGGTATTGATAACGAACGGAAAGCACGAAGTTGCGCGGCAACTGAAACTCGGCGCCCACGATGTGTTCGTCCTGAAAACCGAGTTTCGTACCCGCCGTAATGGCGCTGAGATCCGATGCCGAAACGGTGATTGCATTGGCCACGCCACCGGCGTCTTCAGCACCACTGAGCAGGTGGGCAGGATCGATCACCGGTATGGGAGCGCCAAATTCGTTAAGCGTGACGATTCGCTGTCCGGCGGCGTTAACCGTGAACGCCGGAGCGAAACGCGCGCCGATGAAATCAAGCTCCTGCGAGAGCGAACGCTCAGCAGCGTCGAGCGGCAGGAATTCGAAGAAGCGTCCGTAGTTGTAGAACGCCTTGATGTTGCCGTTGCCGGTCGGATCGACAGTCACGCCCAGGCGCGGCGCGTACTGGCCTGTAAAACTGTAAGCGTAGCGATCGCCGGTCACTGAGTTTGGACTGCCGATGAGACGTTCCTGTTCAGTTCGCAAACCAAGCAATGCGGTGACGTAGCGATTGATGCGCCACGTGTCTTGCAC
>DASUOZ010000141.1:0-13239 GCA_036276375.1 Pyrinomonadaceae bacterium
TTTAATCGTGATTTGCCCGAGCGTTGCCGCTAGAAGAGTAGGTACCAGATTATGAAGAAGCTTCCTATCTTAATCGTGGTCGCGCTAATAACCTTCAGTATCGGTATTATTGCCGCTGCTATATGGATGACGCGGCAGAGTCCTGAACTCATTTGGGGAATCGGACCAAGTGGTCCATGCCATCCTCTAATTAGTCAAAAGGCGGATACGTTCAAAATCGGTGAAGAAGGATACTTCCCTAAAGGAGCCTTTTATGGGGACGAGCACACGGACCAGTTAATGCGAAGTTGGTATGCGAAAACCTTGGCTCAGATGAAGGAGTCCTCGTTATTGGACGCTCCTACCAATCATGAGAGCGCAGTATACCGATTCACCTGGCTCCGCAGCTTTCACTCAAAGATCGTTGTGCGAATATGGACCAATGGCAGCGTAAGAAACCTCTCCGTAAAGGAATCAAGTTCGGAGAACAAGAAACAGAATGCTCAAATAACTGTTGATCAGTCCAGGAGCTTAACGGAGGACGAATGGACTGCTTTTGCTCGACTACTTGATGAGGCGTGCCCTTGGACACTTCCTTCTACTCAGGGAACCGCTCTCGCAATGGACGGTGCATGGTGGGTGTTTGAAGCCAATTCGAACGGATATTATCACGTCGTTGCCCGGCAATCACCGGAGCGTTCTTACCGCGATCTAGGTCTATACATCGTGAAGCTATCAGGCCTGCCGGTCGACGCCTCAAAAGGTGAGGTCTATTAATTCGGAGAGTTGCTTCGTCACGAACCTTCGAGATGGTCGGGGACGCAGCCCGACAGGATCGTAGACCGCGTGGATCTCGCCGTGAGTTGCACCAAGACACAGCGCGTCCACGCAAGCGATGCAGAGATTTCGAAAACGACTGGTGTCTTTCAGATCATTCCAGCGCCAGAGGTCCCTGCTCGTTGGAATAGTGGCGTTCGGCTCGCCATTGATGGAGAAGGGCTGATTTGTATGCGGTCCTGTTAAGGCAAATGTTTGCGTTGCGTTATCTAGCTGGGCGAAAAGTAATACCGTCCAAAGGCATCCGCGTCGGCTCTGATCGATGTCGCTCAGGTGCGACAAGTGATTGCCGCGGGAGTAAGCACCGAGGATTACGACTATGATGGCGAAGGACGTGTTAACGAAATGCGGTTCACCTTCGCCGGGCGCTCTCAGCCGATGACGGTCAGCTATTCTTACGACGCGCTCAGCAGGATCGAGCGAACCTCGGTATAGCAGACCGATACAATATCCAGTTCTACGTCATCTCTCGAAATGGATTGACCTTGTACGATCCAAGAACAAAGAACCAACCCAATAAAGGAATGACGCTCGTACGCAAAAATCTGGATTGGACCAAACCATGCAAATGAGACTACCGCTTTTTAGTTTCGCGACTCCTTAAAAACTTCATTCCGATGAGTTGCGTTAACATTGACTCTCGCTTTTACTGCTGTCGGACAGGCCGGGGCATCGCGGCCGCAACCCCAGCGCACTTCTCCCGTAGTCAGCCGGGAAACGTATCTAAGTGTGCTGGACGCCGTGTTCCCTCGGAATGATCCCGATCCTAACAAAACCTTGTTTGAATTCGTGTTGCGCTTTAGGCCAAGCTTCCATGCGACATCCCAGATCGTAATCCGGAATCGAGGAGATAGGACCGAACTTATTGAATACATTTCGCTGGATGGAAATATCTTCGACAAACTAAACGATACGAGGTCTGGTATAAACAAGGTCTAACCGAAGTGTCGCTAAGCCTCTATGATGTTGAGGTTGACACTGCTGGGTCCGATGGAGAATTGAAGCTGGTCCAATGGATGAACAGCATTCGTCGCGAGGTCGCAAAAACAAAATAGTAAGAGCCGTAAGCTGATGAAGTGCTCGTGAACGCACTTCGAATCAAAAGGTCGCAGGTTCGAGCCCTGCCGGGTGCACCAGATCTCCGTCCGGGCCGGCCTGCGCAATAAAACCTTGACTATTCGCCCGAAAGGGACATAATCGCCGCCAGATAGAGATTCCCAGGGCCTGATTTCTCATACTTTCGTCGATCAGGCACAGACACTTCGCATGTCCTCGTCCCATGCGGCACAACCCGCATCGGCACCCTGAGATTCCGGTCTTTTGTTAACTCACGGCTAGCGTTGAAACGAATCGTTTCGCTTAGTCATAGCAGTCAAGGAGCTGTCAAGGAGGTCTCCCACCATGAAGATGCCCTCGAACCTCATGCAATTGCGTGTGCTTGCGTTTAGTTTGGTCCTAATCATCGTTCCGTTCATTGTTTTCTACTACTTCTGGGTCTCCAACCAGACCCGGTATTTCAACGGTCGAAACCTGCGCATCCTCGCGACGTTAGGCACTCACCTTCAGGAAAGTGTCGAGAGCCAGGGGTCTGTCTTTAAGAACGCCGCCGAGAAATACGCGCAGGACCTGGCGGAAGGAAGGTTTGACGAAAACGGGCGCCCAGTTACTGCCGCAAACAAAGCGGGCGTGGTCCTTACGATCAAACAGCTAAAAGAGAAAGACTACACGGCCCACTTCCAGGAGCATGCGCTCGATCCGTTCAAAGGCGACGGCGCCAATTTACAGGCGGCCAGCGTGACCGTCGTGTCGAAATCCGAAAGTGAATCACTCCCGGCGACGCCGCGAATTGAAGTCAAGGACGAGTCGACCCAACGGTGGCTGTATTTCGAGTACACGGTTCCTTACACACCCGTATCCTCGAATGCTTCGACTCCCGTTCCCGCGGTGGACCAGGCCGTGGCGCCGTCGCCCACGCCAACGCCACAGCCGGAGTACCTGAACTTCAAAGGCAAGATCAATCTTGCGCAACTCGTTGGCCCATTCGTCAACAAGCGCGAGATCCAGGAGAACCAGGGAGCACTTTACCAGGACGGCTTCGATGCGGTGTTGCTTGCCGGGCTCGACGAGCAGATGACCATACTGTTTCAGGAGAGCTCAGCGAAGTTGCGCTTGTTGTCGTTGAGTAACCTGACCACCAGCACCGGCGCGAAGGTCGATCTCAAACTGCTTGGACAATCGACCAACATCACTGACGTGCGACTCGGCCCGGCCGATTACAAACTCTTCGTGCAGCCGATTCAACTGCCGCTGGTGAAAACCGGCACTAACAGCGAGTCGATCCGCTGGCTTGGTTGCGGTCTGGTCGAGAATGCGCATTTTCAACAGCAGCGACTGGCTGTGTCCTACAACGTGTTGATCGCCTTCGGCTTCATCACCGTTCTCATCGCAGTCAGTTGGTGGTTTCTGAAGTTGTTGTTTATCGGTCCGAAAGATCGCTTTCGTGCACTGGACGCCTACATGCTGGGGTTCTCGGCTTTCATGATTGCCGCCCTGCTCACGCTGGCCGCCCTGTTCACCTATAGCTACACCTCGACAGTCAGTGCCGGGGAAGAGAATCTCGAGAAGTTCTCCGGCTCCATCAAGAGCAACTTCTACAGCGAGCTCGACGGGGCGCTACGGCAGATTGACGACCTAAACCGAAAGCTGGACCAGCAAACTCTCGACGCCGCGAAAAAGGTCAACGCGCGCAATCTCGACAAGCTGGCGTTTCGCAGCTCGATCATGCGCGACGGAGTGATCACTCCCGAGTCGCCGTATCCCTATTTGAATACCGCCTTCTGGATGAACGAACAAGGTTGGCAACAGATAAAGTGGACGGTGCGATCGGGCGTCACTAACCGCGTTAACGTCTCCAATCGCGCGTATTACTACCGGCTCAGACAGGGCCGATCTTACAGCTATAACGGTCACCAGTTCTGGATCGACCAGGTTACTTCGACAACGACCGGCGCGCACACCGTCGTGATCTCCAAGCTGATGACGCCCCACGATACAACCTCGTGGATCTCAGCCATCGACATGAAAATGCTGTCGTTGATGCAGCCCGTGATCCCGGAAGGCTTCGGCTTTGCCGTCATCGACGATAACGGCAAGGTCCTTTTCCATTCGGCCCCGAAACTACACCTCGGCGAGAACTTCTTCGAGGAATGTGACAACAACCAGGTGCTGCGGGCGGCGGTTCTCGGCAGATGGAGACAGGGATTAACCACGTCCTACTTTGGCAAGGGAAACAGTCTCTATGTCGAACCGCTCGGAGACTTGCCGTGGACAATCGTGGTCTTCAACGAGAAAGATTCGCTTCGCACTACGTTCAGCGAGATCCTGAGCCTGTGCCTGGTCCTGTTCCTCTCGTACGTCCTCGCGTTGTCCGCACTGCTGTTGGCGATCTACGTCATCAATCGGTTCACGAAAGATCGCTCGACGTGGATCTGGCCCGACAAAAACAAGAGAGATCTTTATGTCCACTCGCTAATAGTGAACAGTGCACTGTTTCTGCTCTCTTGTTTCGCCGTTTATGTCCTGCCTGGATTGTGGCGCGTTTTCCTGCCGACGGCGATTGGCCTGCTGGCGGTTGCGCTCTCGGTGTGGAGGTTCAAACGCCTCAAGAGTTACCGCAAGCAGTTGCTGCCGAACTGGTTCGATCACCGCACTGCGTACGTCGTGAACGTCACGCTCTTGTTCTGTCTGGCGAGTGTTCTACCTGCTTATGCGTGTTTCAAGATCGCGTACATCGAGGAGATAAAGCTCTTCATCAAGCATGGTCAACTGGCTCTCGCGGACGACATGATGACTCGTGAGGACCGGATTCGAAATCAGTTTCGCTCGACCTACCGGTACACGCCGCCAAACGAGCAGACTGCGAACCGGCTCAAGGTGCTGGTCGACAACCGAATCAAAGAAAAGCGAGACGTGTACGACTCCTTCTTCTACAAGACCCGTCAATACCAGCAGCCTGCGCCGGCCGCGTACGTTAATGCGCGACCGAGTCGCTTACTGCGGTTCTTCAAAGGGTTCGTTCCGTTATTCGATCACAGCAGTATCAAGCGCCACGCATTGACCACGAGGGCCGTTGACGACTCGTGGAGTTGGGACGGCTCAGCGGGAACTACTCTTGTACTTCATGCGCGGGAACCGCAGCGAAATGGTCAGCCTCCACTCGAGCGTCATATCGAGTCGATCATGCCACGTCTTTCGCGCGCTCTTTGGTGGTGGATGCTGTTGCCGCTTGCGTTCATCGCAGTCTCACTGCTGGTCCTGTACATGATCCGGCAGCTCTTTCCGTTTGCGCTTGAAGACTGGACCAGTGACGAACTGAAGGACTTCCGCGGCGATTCAGCATCGCCAAATCTCATGGTCGTGCTCAGTCCGCATTTCATTGGGAAGCGCGAGTTGCTCGAACAGATGCAACTGAACGGAGCGCACCGCATCGACCTTGAAAGAGGCTCGCGGCTGAAAACGTGGTTACGCCGTGTCGATCTCTTCAACCCGCAGGGCCGTCCCGTCGTGCTGGAGAATTTCGAATACGGCATTGACGACGTTCAGCACAACCGGCGAAAGCTGTTTCTGCTCAAGGCGCTCCGCAAAAAGAAGCGGATGACGGTCGCACTGTCCACCGTGGAACCGGAAGTGTTTTGGTCCGTAAATGGGAAAAACGCGCACACCAATGGCGACACCAAGGCTGATACAAACGGCAATAGCAACGGCAATGGCAACGGCGCTGCGCTCACTCTTCCCGTGCCGATGCTCTGCGATCGTTGGTCAGACGCGGTGAGTCGGTTCTTGAAGGTGGCGCCCAGGGATTTGGGTGACGCTGATTCATTCCGTCGTGAGCTGAACGACACCAAAAAACGTCTTCTGGCTCGCGAGGGTGTGGACAAAGCAACGAAAGACCGAATCGTCTCCGCGTTTGACTTGATCGATCGAGAGTGTTCGCCGCGGGCGTATCTGCAAAACGTCGGACTCGCGATTGCCAATCAATCACGAATCGGCAAGGTAAGCACCGAGAATCTTTGTAAGCAGATCGTGACTAACGCGAAGCCGTATTACACCGCCGTGTGGAATGCCTGCACCGGCGAGGAGAAACTGACGCTCACACGTCTGGCGCAACACGGGCTGCTCAGTCCAAAAGATCCGGATACCGAAGAGCTCATGATGAAAGGACTCATCCTGCGCGACCCGGCAATCCGGCTCATGAACGAAAGCTTCCGGCTCTTCATACTGAGCATGCGTGCCGACAACGCGGTCGCCCGGTGCGAAAAGGAAGCGAAGAGTAGCAGCAACTGGGAAGTGTTGAAGGTGCCATTGACGATCGGTTTGCTGAGTGTTGCGGCGTTTCTGCTGCTGACGCAACGTGAGCTGTATAACTCAGCCGTGCCATTCATCACCGGCCTGGCAGCGGGACTGCCGTCGCTGTTGAAACTGATGAGCATCTTTCAGGGTTCCGGCGCGAAGGCCGGCGGCTAGCAAGCAGCCTAAAAGCTGAACTCGAAACGGCAACTCGGTTTTGAGTTCAAGCTTTAGCTTGGCCGGATTAGTTATGTTGTTGGTGTGGTAGACTTGGCTCCCCATGCCAGACACTACTCCCAACAACACTGAACAACGCGCCAAACTCGCCATTATCGGTATCCGTTACGACGAGAACTCGTCGTTCACGAAAGGAGCCGCGGATGCGCCGCCCCAAATTCGCGCCGCACTGCGCTCCGACGCGTGGAACCTGACTACCGAAAACGGAACCGATCTGTCCGGCGACAACGTCTTTTTTGACGCGGGTGACATCGAGCCCGTTCCCGGCAGCGATATGTTCACGTTGATCGAGAACTCGATCCACACGCTGATCGCCGATCGCATGGCGCCGCTCTCGCTCGGCGGCGACCACTCGATCACGTTTCCGATCGTGCGCGCGTTCGCGCGCAAGTATAAGGACCTCAGTGTCCTGCACTTCGATGCGCACCCGGATCTCTACGACAATTACCAGGGCAATCGAAACTCACACGCGAGCCCGTTCGCGCGCATCATGGAACAGAAGCTGGTGAAGCGTCTGGTCCAGGTGGGAATCAGGACCTTCACGGCGCACCAGCGCGAACAGGTGCGCAAGTTTGGCGTGGAGACGATCGAGATGCACCAGTTAACCGATCGTTTGCAGCTCGAGTTTGATTCGCCGGTTTACATTTCGTTTGACGTTGACGCACTCGATCCGGCGTTTGCGCCGGGCGTGTCGCATCGCGAACCGGGCGGCATGTCCACGCGCCAGGCGATCGATCTGATTCAACGCTTGAAAGGAAAAGTGGTGGGCGCGGACATCGTGGAGTTCAACCCGCGCATGGATCCGCTGCACATCACGGGCACTGTCTGCGCGAAGTTGATGAAAGAGATTGCGGCGAGGATGTTGGAGTAAGTTGGGCCGCGGATAGTAACCGCGGCCCGATCGGTTTTACCTGTTCTTGTCCTTCCTGGCTTTCTTGATCTCGTCGTCAACACGTCTGCGCGCGTCGTTCGACTCGCGCTCATTCAAACCCAGATCCTGAAGCGTTTGCCCCATGCTTCGTCCCGATGCCAAACCGCCGAGAATCGCGTCGCGCGTAATATTCGGGTGCCGGTCGCCGAGGTTCTGGCCCAACCTCGTAGCTGCGACGTAGTGTCCAAACTTCAGGTCAGGGTTCACCGACAAAGCAGACTGATAACCGGCGCGAAGATCGTTTGCGTTCGTGTGCAATGCTCGCGGCAATCCCGGATGGTCGCGCAGGTCGTCGTCGGCTCGACGCAGGTTTGAACTGGCACGCCGCGCGCGTTCCAATCCCGCGTCTGACCGGCCGTTTGATTTCGACGAAGCGTTGTTAAGCCCGTCGTCGGAACGGCCGCCGGATTTGTTGGACGCGTTACCGTGTCCGCGGTCCGAGCCGCTGCCCGGAGGTGGACCACCTGCATTACCACTACCGCCGCCGCGACCCCCGCCCCCTCCTCTACCCTTGCCTTGCGCAAAAGCTCCGGTCGCCAGCACCAACACGAGCAGGCACAAGGAAATCGTGTAAGTTCCTTTTCGCATCAAGTTAGTCATTTCATCGCCTCCTTAAGCGCTGAATTCCTGAGGGGGACAAGAGGAGAGAGACACTTAATCTACTACACGGCGTGTCGGGAACGCGACGGAAAATTTGAAATGCAAGCTGGTTACAATAAAAACGCCGGGCCCGGGCGGGCCACGCAAGCTATTGCCCCGGCGGTCGATCGCGCACGCTCAGCAACTCGATTTCAAAGGTTAAAGTCGCGTTCGGTGGAATCGTCGGCGGCCGGCCACTGGGACCGTAAGCAATTGCAGGCGGCAGGACTATGCGACGTTTGCCGCCCACTTTCATTGATTGGAGCGCCTCGTTCCAGCCGGCAATCAGACCAGGTCCGAGCTCGAACTCAGCGGGCTGACCCCTCCTGGAAGAACTGTCGAACACCGTGCCATTCTCGAGCCAGCCGGTGTAATGGACCTGAACGACCTGGCCCATTCGCGGAGAGGCGCCGTCGCCGGCTTGCAGTTCAACGACCTTCATTCCCGAAGCAGTGGTGATCTCATTCCCAGCCTGGCCCCGGCGATTCGCAACCACATACGCAATCGCACCCGCAGCGACGGCTACGATCAACACGATAACCAATACTTTGACGTTGAAAGTTCGCCGACGACTGCGCTGGGGAACCGACGAGGGGCCGGAAAGAGGTGCGACTCGCGATCTCTTCCGGGCTTTATTGATTTTTCTTTGTCGACTTACAGGCACGGAAACTGTCCCTTCCAGAGGTGATTGGGACAGCCGTTATACAAGTATTGGGGCGTCTGTTCAAGTAGCCGCTAGAAAAGGGTCGGACCTAAGTGAGTTCTTCATCCACAGATTACACAGATTCATTTAATCAATCTGTGTAACCTGTGGATAGATCAGTGAAATTAGGGCACTACCCTAAAAACGGTCACGATCACCGCGCGGACCACGACCGCCGCGACGGCCGCGCATCTCGTTGCGCATGGTTTGAAATTGTTGCCACTGCTCTTCCGTCAACACCTGCTTCAAACGCTCATCAGCCTGCTGACGAATCTCATTCACGCGTGGCTCCGACTCGCGGCGCAGCGCGCGCAACTGTTCGCGCGTGTCGCCGAAAATCTGTTGTACTTTCGTCTTCTGATCAGCGTTCAGGTTCAAACGCTCCGACATCTGCTGCAATCGATCGCGGCCGTCAGCACGCGCCAGTCCGCGATAGATGTTGAGCGCCAGAATGCCGGCCGTGAATCCCAGCACGAAGATAAGCGCAGCCGCAACTCGAACCTGCCATCTGTTCCTGATGATGTTGTTCATGACTACCTATCCTCGACGTCTTCGTAAATGGCACTCATAACCTGCTCGTACGTCAGTTCGTCAGCATCCTGTCCCAGTATCACTGCCTCCGCCGAAAGTGCAGAGACCGTTTGGTCCGCGGGTGGTGTCGCAGGGGCCGAAGTCAAAAAGCTAAAAACAGCAAGCGCGGCGGTGGTCAACGCCATCGACGATACCAGCCCACGTGCCGAGTTCCACAAACGCAACCACGCCGGCACGCTCTCCGTCGCCTGCTGCTCGCGCAATGCCGCCATCACTCTCGTTTGAAAGAACGGCGACGGCTCGATCACCGCTTGCGCACGCTCTTGAATAACGAAAGCCGCGAGCTGCGCTGCCGCAAAGGCGTTGCCGCACGGTTCGCAATCCCGTGCATGCGCGCGAATCTCGTCGAGCTCGCTCGGCGACAAACTCGCCAGCGCCGCGTTATCCAGGACTTCCGTAATGTGGTTGTCGTTCATTATTCACCTGCTCTCAGTTGTAGCCGGTTTCTCCTTTGCGCCCATCAACCGCTCCATTGCTTCGCGAACTTTCTTCCGTGCTCGAAACGCTCGCACTTTCACTTTCGCCTCCGACCATCCGGTCGCTTCCGCCACTTCCTTCACCGACGCTCGCTCACCATCTATCATCAACAACGCCTGCTGATCTTCGGGAGACAAAACACTCAACACTCGATCCGCAAGATCCGCCGCTACAACACTATTTTCAATCGACGGCTGCTCGTCATCCGACATCTGAGTTTCAAGCCACTGATCTTCCGCTTCACTCAGATCGGAAACCGTCAACTCCGGCCGCCGTTTCGATCCCCGCAGCAGGTTCAAACAGGTGTTGGTCGTAATCCTCGTCAACCAACCCTCCAGCGAGCCGCGTCCTTCAAAACTTCCGAGCTGCGTGAACGCCTTCAGGAAAACTTCCTGCGCAGCTTCTTCAACCAAACTTCGCTGACGAAAGAATCGACTTGCCGTGCTAAATACCCGCGGGCTGTAGCGTCTGACAATTTCGGCAAAGGCAGACTCGTCGCCGTCCTGCGCGCGCCGCGCCAGGTCGAGATCCAAGGCCTGTTCGAGCCCACTCGTCAGTTGCGGTCCTCATCGTTTACACCTCCCTGGAGTGCGGCTGTCTCGTCGCTACCTTCAACCGCGAACAAGACCGCCGCACTCCAAAGAAGCGGGGGGAGACGCTTACTGCTGATTGGTGCCCTTGCGCTGTTCGCGACGTTGTTCGCGACGTTGTTTGAACTGCGCTCGAGACTGTTCCAACTGGGCTTTCTGCTCAGCGGTCAAAACGGAAAGCATCTGCTGATGCTGGTTCGCTCTCGCTGCCATCAGTCTAGCCTGAAGCGGAGCGATTTCCGTCAATTTCTGAGTAGCCAGTGCTTCGTTGAACGTACCGCCTTCGCTCGCCTGACGCAACTCCTGCCGCTTGGCCCGAAGCTGTTCGCGCAGGGGCTTGTTTGTTTCGGCGAAGCTCTCGCGGATCTGTTTCATCTTCGCTTTCTGGTCTTCAGTTAAATTAAGGCCGCGGAAGAATCCGCCCGCGCGCATTCCCCTCATGCCTTTGTGATCACCGCCTCGATGACCCTGGCGTCCACGCCACTCGCGGCGCGCACCCTGACCGTTGTCCTGATTGGTCGTAACCGTTTGGGCAACGGCGATCGAAGCAGCCAAAGCAATTGCCGAGAGAGTAGCGATTGCGAGCATCTTAAACCGTCCGAGTTTGTTCATTCTGTTCCTTACTCCTAAGTACCGTGTCAATTTCCAGGGGAGTGTCCCGACTGGTAAGACACGGTTCCCAACGAAACGGTTACAAAACGCATGTAAGTCTTAGTTGAACAGTCTCCTGTAACCGTTCTGGCATAGCCCGTGTCTATGAACAAGAGACACTGGAGGAACTAATGTCGACTGAAACGATTAAACATCCACCCTTGGTAACCGGCCCTGCCGGCGCTGTCAGCCGCCCCGCCCTTGGCACTGGCCGAACTCTCGCCTGGTTAAGACAGTTTTGGGCGAGACTGATGGCCAATAAAAAGAAGCTCTTCATTGGTCTCGGCATCATGTTGAGCGTCGTGCTCGCCGGCGTTTATTTCTGGGGCGACGATTCGGCCAATGCTCAATATCTGACAGCTCGCGTCGACCGCGGAAACCTGCGCAACACGGTGACCGCCACGGGAGCGTTGCAGGCGGTGACCACGGTTCAGGTCGGCAGTCAGGCGTCGGGCACGATTGCCGCGCTGTACGCCGATTTCAATTCCGTAGTTAAAAAAGGACAGGTAGTCGCGCAACTCGATCCGGCCCAGGCCAAGGCGCAGGTCGAACAGGCGCGCGCGAATTTACAGCAGGCACGCGCGAGCCTGGCACAGGCTCGGGCGGCGGTCGTGAATTCTCGCGCCGGCATCAGCGACGCGCAGGCCCGCAGTCTCGCAGCAAGGTCGACAGTCCAAAACAATCAGGCCGGTGTTTCGGCAGCGGAAGCGAACGTCTCCGTATTGAAAGCGCAACAGGACGACGCGCTGAGTCTTTTGAAACAGCAGGAGTCGTTACTTAAAGCGGGCGTGATCGCGCAGCGTGATTATGACGTCGCGATGACGGCTTACAAGACAGCGGAAGCGCGTTACAACCAGGCAGTCGCCCAGTTGAACCAGGCGAAGCTGGGTGAACAGTCGTCGGCTAGCGCGGGCATCGCACAGTCGCAGGCGGCGGTCGAGCAGTCGCAGGCGCAATTACAGCAGTCGCAGGCGCAGGTGGCGCAGAATGCCGCGCAGGTCCAACAGGCTGAAGCGGCGTTGAGTCTGGCGGAAGTGAATTTGAGTCACACGACGATCACGTCGCCGATCGACGGCGTGGTGGTTTCGCGTGACGTGAACGTGGGACAGACGGTTGCGGCAAGCTTGTCAGCGCCGACGCTTTTTACGATCGCCAACGACCTGACGCAGATGCAGGTGATTGCAAACATCGACCAGGCGGATATCGGTCTCGTCGAGCAGGCGAAGTCAGTGAAGTTCAGCGTTGATGCATTTCCCGGTAAAGAGTTTGACGGCAAGATTCAGGAGATGCGCCTGAACCCGGTCAACGTGCAGAACGTCGTGACGTACAACGTCGTCATCAACGTCGAGAATCCCGAGCAGACACTGAAGCCGGGTATGACGGCGAACCTGACGATCACGATCGACGAGCGCAACAACGTGTTGAAGGTGCCAAACTCGGCGCTGAGGTTCCGGCCGCAGAACGCGAACAACGCGAGTGACGGTGCAAACCCCGGTGGTCAGGGCCAGGGTCAGGGTCGTCGCCGGCAGGGTGGTGAGAACAGGCAAGGTGGTGGCGACAGCAACTTCGCGCCGGCTTCAGCGCCTGTGCTGCCGGGACAGACACGCGTTGTCTGGGTAATGGGCCAGGACGGGAAGCCGCAACCACGGCGCATCAAAGTCGGCCTGAGCGACGGCGCCTCGACTGAAGTTGTCGAGGGCAACCTTAACGAAGGCGACATGGTGATTACCGGGCAGACGGTTAGCGGTTCGGAGTCGTCAACGTCGACGCAGCAAAACCGGCCGCCGGGATTCGGTAACGCTCCTCGTGGCGGCCGCGGCGGCTTTAGACGGTAAAAGAAATCCATCCACAGATTACACAGAAAATCTGCGTAATCTGTGGATGGTTCGGGAGACTGAAGAGTGGCAACTACATTCGCAATCGAGTCACAACAGATACAACCGGATGCGTCCTTGCTGGCGCAACTGCCAGAGGCGCGTCCGGTGATCCAGTTGGACCACATTCACAAGACCTACACGATGGGCGACGTCGAAGTGCACGCCCTGCGCGGCGTGTCGCTGACGATTCGTGAAGGCGAGTTCGTCGCCATCATGGGCGCTTCCGGTTCAGGTAAGTCGACCACGATGAACATCCTCGGCTGTCTCGATCGCCCAACGCGCGGCACCTACATCCTCGACGGCGAAGACGTTTCGCAGTTGTCGAAAGACGAACGCGCCGACATTCGCTGCCAGAAGATCGGCTTTGTGTTTCAGGGTTTC